>JBDHCH010000012.1:0-48581 GCA_039592115.1 Gemmatimonadota bacterium
GATGCGGTGGGTTCCAGAGCTGTGGCTGCGCTGAGGATTCGGGCATGGGCCAGGTGGTTCGGGTCCCCTCCGGGGGTTTCAAGCTCGAGAACGACGAACGCTGCGCCTTCACCCGGGATGACCCCCTGGAGATTCTCTCCGGTACGAAGCTTGCCCGCGGCCTGAAGGCGGGCGAGGGCGGGACCACGGAGCTGGGAGTCGACCCCACCGACCAAGGCCAGGTCCACCGTTCCAGCTGCCAGATCCTGAAGAGCGGCATGGAGAACCTCCAGCGCCGATGCCCTTCCGCCCGGCTGGGCGACAGCCCGCAACGGTTTCATCTCGAGGTCATCCATGATTGCCGAGATGATGGGCTTCGCTTCCTCCTCTGCAGGCAGGCCGAGATAGATTCCTGTTCGAGACTTTGTTGGCCTGAGGTGGGGAGGGCCCCACGCTTCACGTGCAGCGGGGAGGACGAGGTCGATCAGTCTCTGGGGCCCCGGGTCGATCATCGCCCAGGGCGGCGGGGGCTCCGCGGCCCCGAATCGCTCATGGCCGGGCCACTCCTCTTCTTCCGGGGGGCCTTCGAAACGTTCCAAGGGCACCCTTCCCCCAACCACCGGGACTTCGTCGAAGAGCGGTCCGGGGACGAGGTAACTCTCGACTTCCCGCAGCCGGGAGATACCGGCCCGCAGAGCGGCACAGGTCGCCTCAGCGGAAAGCCCTACGGGGGTCACGGCCCCCATGCCCGCAATCACCGCAGGACTTGCCACTAGTCCACCTCTCCCTCGATCCGATATTCGAGACGGGCCACATGGGGGACTTCGCCATGGACCGGAGTCTGTCCCTTCCACAGCAAGTTGAGCGTCATCCGGTCAGTGTCGACGGAAACCGTGTTCAGGTTCATCTCTACCACCGCCTCCCGGGTGCCCACCTCAACCCGGCCACTGGCCTGGATCTTCGGCAGCGGAAAACCGAGCCGTCCCGAGACCGTACATCCTGTCACCTGGATCGGCTCCCCTCCTTTCATGTAGCCGGAATAGACGAGGGGCGGAGGAGCCGCGTTGTGGAAGCGAGGGTCGAAGTCGTCAGGGAGTAGTGGCGCCCGATTCTTCATCCAGGCTTTATCGTAAGTTCCGGCGTAGTCGATCCGGGGCTTCCAATGGCGTCCGATGGGTCCAAAACCTACGGGCTTCACCCGCTGGTCGATGGCGGTGATGAGGCTCCCGGGATCCTCTATGTTCGGGAGGGGGATGCCCTCCCAGGGGAGCTCGGAGTTCTTGGCTCGGAACCCCCGCCCGACGGGATTCGTCGGCTCCCAGTCCTGGTGAGCCTCCTTCTGAGGAGTTTTGTCCCACCCACCAAAAGCGTTCTCCCACAGCAGCGGGATGGCCTCGAAAGGCTCTGGAGCACTGATCTCAGGAAGGCCGACGGACCGAGTCCAAACCCGGTCTCCGAACACAGTCGCCCAGAGCCCGAGTTTCCCGACATGAAATCCGACGTGTACCCAGGTCGCGCCCCGGTGACTGGGACGGGCGCTTCCTCTCAAGAATAGGTCGGTAGCCACTTTCGGGGGCCCCAGCTCCGACTCTTGAGCGATCGAAGAGCTCTCGGGCTCATCATGGAAGGTGTCGCCCGGTTCGATGGGATCCTGTTCCTCGGCAACGGTGACAAGCCCCGTATCCGAGATGGAGAAGGTCGCCTTCAGCGCCAGCACCAGATGCTCCGCCCCCCCTTTGTCCAGGAACACGGCGCGGTCGGCCACGAACGGGTTGTCGGATACGGTCTCCACGATGTCTACTCCCCCGGGATCGCTTCATCGGAGGGACGCCCCGAGAACCACCCGTCCGGCACTTCCCGGCGGAGCCACCGAGGCTCCGCAGTCGGATCGCCGAGGACCGACCGCCACAGGAATCCCATCGGTTGTTCGGCCGCAGGGCCTCCCCAGGGGAATCCGTACCCGCGGAGCATTCGGCCCTCAGACGAAGACCGGTCCGCGGCTTCCTTCCACCACTCTTCTTCGGCCTCCCGAGCTTCCTCCTCCCCCAGGGATTCGGCCGACTCCCCCTCAGCGTCTGACGATCCAGGAGGCGTGTCGTCGAATATGCAGTCCAGGGCCCCATGAGCGGCCTCCGAGAGGCCCGATTCGGGATTGTCCAGCCATTCTCTCAGAAGAGGTAGCACCTCTTCATCCCCCAGATCCCCCAATGCGAAAACTCCGGCGGTGCGGGCCTCGTGCTCGCCTTCCGCGAAGCTGCGGAGGGCGACCCTGTCCTGAGATTCCCCGAACAGGCCCAGGATGCGGGCGTGGACGGGCTCCAATTCCCCCTTCGACGCTCGCTCCCGACACCATTGGGTGGCACCTTGGGGGTTCATCAACGCCACACTCCAGATGGCCGCCGCGCGCACCTCCGGCTCGGAGTCGGTCACCAGGGATGCCGAGAGCCGTCTGGACGTGGCTTCATCGATCCCGCCAAGTCCAGCTGCCCTGGCCAGGTTCCGTCGCACAGACACATCTTGACTGGCCAGGAGGGACGGCGTGGCTTCCAATGGCAGAAGACCCTGCCAGCCCAGGCCGTACGTGAAAGCCGCCTGAACCGGGGCGGACGATGAGGCGAGGGCTGGCTCAGCGAGTCCACCAAGCGAAGTTGGATCGCATGCCTGCAGTGCGGCTCGCCATCCGAGGAGAGCCTCCCCCTCGCTCCCGTCGATCGCCTCGAAGATCTCGTCCGGTTTCGGGGCACCCAACTCGACCCAGGTCCAGGCTGCGGCGAACACATCCCAGGGATCGGGCTCGGAGAGCCTGGCTCGGGCCAGCTCCGCCGAGGCTTCTCCACCGATCACCAGAGCATCCCAGTGGGCGGCGATCCGTTGGTCATGAGGTTCGAAGTCGCGGAGTGGGAGATCATGGGCGAACAGCAGCTTCCGTCGCTGGATTGCCAGGAAGGCCAATTCCTCGAGGTGCTCGAGGAGGACGTCCTCGAGGGGCGGACCCTTGAAGACGGATCCTGAGTCCGTGGTCTCGGTCGGATCGGTCACTGGCTTCCCATCAGTTCAGCTCGATCGTGGCACCTTTCACTCGGTTCGGGCCCCTGGACCGGGAGAGGACGTTCGTTCCGTTCAGCTCGATCCGTCCATCCTTCCGCAGTATGAGGCGCGACTTCCCACATCTCAGCTCGATCTCAGCCTCCGCACGGATGCGGACGATCCTCCCATCCATCTGGGCGGTCAGCCCCTGTCCCATGCAGTCGGTCTTGTCCGGGTCGACCCTCTCCCGGACCAGAGATACCAAAATGGACTTGGAGGCTGGATCGGCCGTTCGGATCACCAGAGCCCTTTTCCCAAGCCACGCCGCTTGAACGAGTTCTTCGTCGCTTGCCGTCAAACCGATGGAAACCGGAATCCGCTCTTCACTCCCCTCGGCCCTGAACAGAATTCTGCCCTCATCGTCCACGCCGTCCAGATGGCCAGTGACAGCCTGTCCATCGGGCCGTTCGGCCCCTGACTCGTTCCAGGCCTCATGGCCTCTATCGAGTTCGGTCTTCATCATCAGTTCTCCGCGATCTTCGAGCCCTTGATCACCACGTCGCCCGATCCCTTGATGTTGAGCTTCTTCCCCTTGAGCTGGATGTCGCCGTTCTTTTTCAGGATAAACGAAGCACTCCCCACCTTGATCTCCAGTTGTTTCTTGGCCTCGATGAAGATCTCCTCAGCCTTCAGGGAGTATCCCTTCTTGGTTTCCTCCTTGTGGGCTTTTCCGACTTTCACGGTCAGATTTCCGCCGACCTTGAGGTTCCGATCCTTCCCGACGTCCAGACTCATACTCCCGCCGATGGTCTCGGAGTGGTTCTTGCCGACGTCGACTCCCCGATTGCCGCCCACGGACATACTCTGGTCTCCGGAGACGACCTCCGTCTGATTGGATCCCACAGTGATTGACTCGTCTTTCCCAACGGAGATGCTGCGGTTGTTACCGATCCCGATGTTCTCGTCGTTCCCGACCCTCGTCGTTCCCGACCTTCTCCGTGCGGTCGTTCCCGATCTCGATCGCCTCGTCGTGCCCCACCTGCTCAGCCCGGTCGTTTTCCACCACCACCTGTTTGTCCTTCTCCGCGTGGATATAGAGGAGCTCACTCCCCTTCTTGTCCTCCATTCGGATCTCGTTGAAGTTCGCCCCATTCCCGTCCTTGGAGCTCCTGGATTTGATGCCCGTCTGAGTCTTGTTGGCCGGGAGATCGTACGGCGGGGACTGGATCTTATTGTAGACGCGCCCCGTAATAATGGGCCGATCGGGATCCCCTTCCAGGAAATCCACGATGACCTCCTGTCCGATCCTGGGGATGGCCACGGCCCCCCATGCCTTCCCGGCCCAGGGCTGGGAGACTCTGACCCAGCAGGAACTGTTCTCGTCCTTTTTCCCCTCTCGATCCCAGTGGAACTGTATCTTCACTTTTCCGTGTGGGTCGGTGTAGATCTCTTCTCCCGAGGGTCCAACCACAACTGCGGTCTGAGAACCCGGGACTGCCGATCTCCTCTCAACGGGGGGTGGCCTGTAGGTCACCGACGCCGGAATGCACTCGAACCGATTGCTGTACTCAGTCCCTGGCCCGTCCCCGGCTCTACGATAGGAGCTGTCCCTGGCCTCGTGAGCCACCGAGAGGAGGAGATACTCCTGGTTCGCGGCAGCAACGGGATGGTCCGAAAGAGTGAACTTGTGACCGCTCTCGAAGGCGCGGACCCTCGAGGTTCCCCGCAACACCTCCTTGTGGTTCGACAAGGCCTCCAGGCGAAGCTTGGCATACCGCTCCCCCTCGGACGTGTGGGAAAACTTGCCTGGGTAGTCGTAGACCTCCTCGAAACCGGCGACGCTGGCCGAGCTCATGAGGTTCAAGGACGGTTGGAGGTCGTCGTAGTCGGTCAGGGACACAGCGGTGGAGTGGGCGGACATCTCCCGCTCGATCCTGTTTATGACGTCGTCCCAGAACTCCGCCTCAGGGTTCGTGTTCACCCTGGCTGTGGACTGGGCACAAGGTGGGATGGTGCTCGGGTCGTCGGCGATGATCAGCTTATGCCCTGACTCCGAGTGCTCGAAGAAAAAGAAGATTCCTTCTTCCGCCATCAGGCGGGAGACAAAGTCCAGGTCCGATTCACGGTATTGGACGCAATAATCCCTCGGCGGGTAGGATCCCATGCACTTGACGGAGAAATCAGCGTCGGGGTAGTCGGCAAAGATCTTCTTGATGATGTCCAGGACATTCATCTTCTGGAAGATCCGGCAGTCGTTGGACAGAGAAAGAAACCAGAGCCAGGGTACGATCTGAGCTGAATAGGAGTGGAGGATCGCTGCCTGCCCGAGCTGCGTGAATCGGGCGACCCTCCCATTTATGACCCGAGTGGATCCATCGGGGAGGCCAACAGACACCGTCACCGCCTGCCGGATGAGTTCTTCCGGATCTACGGCGGGATCTTCGGACAGGAGTTCGAGAGTGAAGTGGAATGGACGGGAGATCGCCTCCCGCCCGGAAAAACCCTCGAGCAAAAGGACGTCCTCCCCCAGGGGGGTCTTCACTCCCAGGTATCTTCCTTTTTGGGAGAAATCAGCCATTTCCTTGGTCCCGCCTTTCACCTGATCCGTCCTGAGAGGTCCATTCCTGAAAGCCCTGAACAAAACTCTGAGGGAACCCTCGGCGGGCTACGCAGAGGGCGCATACGAAAAGGCGCCGCCATCGCCGATGGAAACCTGGATGCCGGAGGGCATTTCACCGGCCACCATGGCCTGAAGGAGCACCTTGGAGAGATCTGGCAGGAGCGTGTTGGTCAGGATGTTGTCTATGTTGCGAGCGCCGCTCTCCACCTCGGTGCACCGTGCTGCCACCTCGTCCACCAGCGTGTCATCGAAGTCCAGTGAAATCCGGTGGGTTTCCTGAAGCCGACTCATGATCTTCCCGAGCTTGAGGCGGACGATGGTCTTCAAGGCTTCATCTCGAACCGGGAAGTAAGGAATAATGACCGTACGGCCGAGGAACGCCGGTTTGAAGTTCGAGTCCAACTCTGGTTTGAGCGCCTTCCCCAGACCTTCCCAACCGGGCATGGTCTCCGGGTCTTCGCAGAGCTTCATGATCGTGTCTGTGCCGGCGTTGGTGGTAAGAACGATGATGGTGTTCTTGAAGTCGATTCTCCGGCCCTCTCCGTCTTCCATCTGTCCCTTGTCGAACACCTGGAAAAACAGCTCCAACACGTCCGGGTGGGCCTTCTCGATCTCGTCCAGGAGGACTACGGAGTAGGGACGCCGACGTACGGCCTCCGTCAGGACCCCGCCCTCCCCGTACCCCACGTAGCCTGGAGGTGAACCCTTCAGCGTGGATACGGTGTGGGCTTCCTGGAACTCGGACATGTTGATGGTGATCAGGTTTCGCTCCCCCCCGTAAAGGAGGTCGGCGAGGGCCAACGCCGTCTCCGTCTTTCCTACACCACTGGGGCCCACGAAGAGAAACACACCCTTCGGTTTCTTCGGGTCCTCGATTTTGGCGAAGGAGGTCCGGATCCGGTGACTCACCACTTCCAGGGCATGGTCCTGCCCGATGATCCGGTTGCCGAGGTGCTCTTCCAGGGAAAGGGCCGTACCCATCTCATCCCGCATCATCTTCCCGACAGGAATCCCGGTCCAGCCGGAGATGACCTGGCCCACCAGGTCTCCGTCCACCACCACGGGGATGAGAGGGGTTTCAGCCTGAACCGCTCTCAGTTCTTCGTCCAGGTCCATCAATTGCTTCCGAAGGGCCTCAACATCGACCTTCTCCTTCCTTCCTTCGGCCTCGGCCTCTCCGGCATCGTCCGATTCTTCCTCACCCTGACCCTCGGCCTCGGCGTCCTCGGCTTCCGCTTCTTCGGTTGCGTCACCCTCCGCCTCAACCTCAGGTGGTGTCTCCCCTCCGGCTTCGTCTCCGAATGCAGCGGTTTCGATCGCTTCCCGGAGGTTCCTGACCCTCTTGACCAGCGCCAGCTCCTTTTCCCATCGCTCTGTAAGGGCCTTCAGCTCCGCCGCGACCTCTGCCTTCTCTTCGGCGATCTCCGCCAGGCGCTCCGAGTGATCCGCTCCGACCGCGGCCTCCCGGTCCAGGGTCCTGTTCTGAACGCCCAGGTCGTCGAGGCGTCTCCTGGCCGCTTCAACCGGAGCCGGAGTGGACCCCTGTCCCAGGGCCAGCCGGGCACATGCGGTGTCCAGGACGCTGACGGCTTTGTCCGGGAGCTGTCGCTCCGACAGATACCGGGCCGAAAGGTGAACTGCGGCTGCCATCCCGTCCTCCAGGATTCTCACGCCATGGTGCATCTCCAGCCGGGGGACCACACCTCTCATCATGACTTTGCACGACTCTTCTTCCGGTTCCTCCACCTTCACCAACTGGAATCGTCGCGCCAGGGCCGGGTCTTTTTCGAAGTACTTCTTGTATTCAGACCAGGTGGTGGCAGCGAGGGTGCGGAGCTCTCCCCGTGCCAGAGCCGGCTTCAGGAGGTTCGCAGCATCCCCCTGCCCGGCGGTTCCTCCGGCACCGATCATGGTGTGGGCTTCGTCGATGAAGAGGATGATGGGCGTGGGAGAGGACTTCACCTCTTCGATTAGTCCCTTGAGACGGTTCTCGAACTCTCCCTTCACGCCGGCGCCAGCTTGAAGGAGTGCAAGATCCAGCGTTCTCAGCGTCACATTTTTCAAAACGTCCGGCACATCCCCCTCCGCCACACGCATGGCGAAGCCCTCCACGACCGCGGTCTTTCCGACCCCAGCCTCACCTACGAGAATCGGGTTGTTCTGCCGGCGCCGAGTGAGGATGTCGACGACCTGACGAATCTCGAAGTCCCGCCCCAGGACCGGGTCGAGCAGGCCCTCCTTGGCTTTGGCAGTGAGGTTCTGGGTGAACTGGTCCAGCTTGGCTGTGCTCACCGGACGCCCGGTGGCACTATCGGGTGCCCCTGCCGGCGCGCTGACCGTCTCCTCTCCGGACCCTTTCACAATGGAATCGAATTCCTTCCGGAGCTTCTCACCCGAGATTTTGTCGAGCTCGGGGCTCACCGAAGTTCCCAGGCGCCGGAGGTCGGGGTCGGCGGCCAAACCGACCAGGGTGAACCCACTCCGAATCTCGGTGGCGCCATGCTCCAGGGAACCGAACTGCCAGGCGTGGGAGAGCATCTCCACAAGGCTCGGGCTCAATGACGGGGTACGAGCGTTCCCGGTCTTCAGCCCGTCCAGACTCTTGTCCAGGTCGGCCGTGAGACGGGCACGATCCACCCCGAAATAGTGCAGAACGAGGGGAGTATCCCCGTCGTTGTCGTCCAGGAGCTTTCGCAGGAAGTGCTCGACCTCGACGTCATAGTGGGTCCGTCCAACGCATAGGCCCGCCGCGTTCTCGACCGCGCTCCGGGTGCGAGGGTTGAGCCTGGAAATCAGTGATCGCATGTCCGGATTCATGGGTACCGTTCCCGTCTAAAGGGTCAAGGTTGTTTCGTCTGCATCCCGATCGAAGGGACGTGTTTGAATCCAGGTGCACCAGCCGAGGGGGGTTGCGTACTCTGTTTCTCCACCCAGGACGACCGGGGGAACGTCCTCCTTGGCAAGGATCAACTGGATCTCGAAATCGAACAGGCCGTCGCTGAAGAAGGTTGAGAGGGCCTTGAGTGCTTGATGGCCCTTTCCAGTCGGGAGGAAGTCTTCATATCGCTCCCTGGAAAGGGGCCCGATCTTTATCCGGACCCGAGCCTGGGGATCCCAGAACTCATCCCCCACGACCGTCTGCTCCCCCAACCGCGGTGAGAACTCATCCGCGTCCTCATCCAAGCGGACCTGGGACTCTTCGGAAAGGGGGTACCATCCGCCTATGAACTGCTCCACCTGAGCCGGGACCTGCAGGTAGTCTTGAACGATCCGCTCCAGGGAGGCTGCGTTCCGTTGGTGCAGGCCGAGAAGCCCTCCGTAGAAAAGGAGATCCTCCTCGGGGACATCCATCAGACCCCTGAGAGATCGGCTTCCAAGGCCAAGAACCTCCAGGAGACGGGCAGAGATGGTGTCTTCCTCTCCCCGCTCGTAGGAGGCGTAGAACCTCCCCTTCTCCATTGCCCTATAGAAGAGGGAGATCAGTCGGTGTTGGAAGATGTCGAGGAAGTCTCGAAGAGGATTGGCCCCCTCCCGGTCCATGGCGAGGACCAGGCGCGAGTAATGCAGGGGCAGAACCCCCTGACTCCCCACTAGCCCGAAGAAATTCACCTCGAGGCGGGGCTGCTCCTGGGATTCCCAATTCAGGTCCTGGATCTCGCCGGGAGGAAAGGCCAGGCTGGGATTGGCGGTGAACCGGACCGCTTCCTCAGAAGGAACGGCGAATTCCCCCACCCCTTCCTGCTCTGGATGGAGGAACCGTAGGAGCCGCACAGCCTGGAAGAAGTCGAACGATGTGGCGTCTGTTCGGAGTGCGTCTTCCAGTTCCGCGAGCCCTAAAGGAGGGGTCTTTGCCCTGCTCTGGGATTCCATTCTCGAAGCGTGTATGTCCGTTGCTTGGATCGAACTCTGGCCACCAGTTGGGAGAAACTGTTCATGTTGGAGTACAAACCGAGAAAACACTCCAGGATGCTGGCAAGGAGATAGATTCCTCCCCCCGAGAAGTACTCCTCGTCGAAGTCCACCGTCACTTTTCGGCCACGCGCAAAGCTCAGCCCGTGCTCGCCTCTTACCCTGGCGAATGCTGGCTCATTGGTGACGTTGGTGATCCCTTGAACGTGCCTCTCCCCAGCTTCCGGGTCACCGAAGTTGTAGAGGCTCAGTAGCTCCTTCAGGGCGGAGCCGCCCTGATCTACAAGGGAGAGGTAGTTCAAAGAGAGTTGCGATACGATTCTCCAGAACGTGGAGCTCCCAAGGGGGGGCTGGATCGGTGTGGTCGGATGCATCAGCGCCACGATCTTGTTCAGCGCCGAGCCTTCCCCCCCTTCGGCATGGAAGTCATGGGCACTTCCAATCGGAAGCTTGCTTGGCAGCGTCCCGTTGAAACAGGTCAACCGAGCTGATATGGATGGGAATTCCGGGTGAATAGTGTCTCCTGCCGGGTCGACGAAGGCCAAACTCACGTCTGTGGCACCGTCCCCCAGCCAACTACTGGGGAACCGACGGAGGTTCCAGAAGACAGAGGAAAACCCTCTCGCCTCCCGGTTTCGAAAAGAAAAAAACGGCTCCAGGGGCAACCGTCGGGCCTGGACCCCTACCACAGCCTCGACCTGGTCCACCGAGAAGATCTCCGGCGCGAATTCCCTCGTCGCACCTTTGGCCCTGACCAGATACTCCGACCGTCGCTGGGTGAGGCGGATCGGTTCTGACTCTGTGACGAAGAGGTTCACAACCGGTGTACAACCCAGCCGGATCGTGTCCTTGGTGATTCCTCTTTCCAGTGCCTCTTGGCGTTCGGACCCCGGAAATGAGCTGAGGAGAAAGAGGATCTCCATTTTGGCTCCGAAGTCCGCCGCTGAGACCCGCTCCAACCCGGCCAGATCCATGAAGAGGAATTTGTATGGGAAGGTGAAGTACTCCTGGATGACGCGGTACCCCAGGAAGGAGTTTCTGGGAAGGGGGAGGATCCCCTCGTTCTCCCCGAATCCAACAGGGGAGAGCGCCGACCCAGGCAGGGTGATCAGAGCCCCGTCGGGCTTTTCCGGGTCCCTGCAGACGATCTCCGTGCAGTTGTTGTCCAGGATCTCATAGAGGGACGACATCAGGGGAAGATCACCATCCAGGTAGAACCTGAGGGAATCAAGTTCCATGTCGCTGACTCTGAGGCCCCCATTGCACTCCAGGGTCACGGACAGAGCCGCTGCGATCTCCTTCTTCCGCCCGCCCAGGTTAAGTCCGTGAGGCGGCTGCCACTTCGCTCGCGTCACCCCCATCGGCCACAGCTTCACCGGGTAACAGGTCCGAAATCGACACCGAACTCCTCCCTCCTTGGTGGGGGGAGATACCAGACTCTGCCCCGGCTCAACCGTGATCCCCGATGAAAGTCCCTGGTCCGGATCCACTTCCATTTGAACCAGGGTCATCGATGGGATAGGTCGGAGGTAGTGAGGATAGACGATGTTCAGGAGAGCCTGGCTGATCTCTGAGAAGTCGTCGTCGATCCGCTTATGGATCCGCGCGGACAGGAACGCGAATCCCTCCAGGAGCCGTTCGACGTGGGGGTCCGCTCCCCGCCCGCCCTCCATGCGAAGGCCCTCGGCCACTTCCCCGTGTTGTTCAGCGAACTCCTTCCCCAGCTCCCGAAGGTAGCGGAGCTCCTGCTCGTAGTAGTCCTTCAGGCCAGGCTCACGCATGGGGCTCGACGCTCACTTCGAATCGCTTGCTCGTGGTTTCCAACACCGTATCGAACTCGACCCTCTCAGGGTCCGGATCGGTCCGTAGGGTAGCCTCGACCCGATACCGGATCCGACGGATTGACCTGCTCTCATCCGGTTCGGACTCCTCCTTCCCTGGATCCACGACCTCGACGTCTGTCAGTCGCGGCTCGAAGAGCTCTATGCTCTCCTTGATCAGGCGTCGAATCAGGTCCCCGGTTCCCGCAGCGTCTGCGCTGAGGCTCGCAAAATCCAGAAGGCCGTAGTTGTAAACCGACTCTGCCAGGTGTTCGTACGGGGCCTCAGCCGGTTCGGAGATCTGGCGGGTGTTCAGAAGCTGTTCCAGGTCCCTGAGGACGTTTCGTTCAAGGAGTTTCACAGATTCTTCCCAGGTTCGGGCCGGACGCCCTTGCCCACCACCTCCATCCAAGATGATGTCCGAGCCGATGAGGCGATCCAGGACAGATTGTCGAACCAGATCCTCAGCCATCCGCTTCTCCGCCCCCCTCCGTTACCGTCTCAGCCCCAGAGGCCTCCTCAGAGCCCGATGGGGCAGGGGCACCAGCGCTTCCTGATCCGCCCCCCGACCGTTTCTTGCCGACCTGAATGGCCATTAGGGGATCCAGCTTCGCTAGCCTGGGATGAAGCTCCTTTCTTAGGGACGCTTCCGATTCGGGATCCAGGCATCGAATCAGTAGCCCGATGGGTTTGGCTACCACTTCTGCCGGTTCCCAGTCCTCCAACTGGTGTTTCTCGATGAGAGACACGATCTCATCCAGAATCGGTCTGGCCACCACGGACATGTCGTGATCGATCATGATCCGCACGGCTTCGGTCTTGGCAAGAAATCGGTCCCTTTCGCTCCGTTCGTGTTCAGCCCGCTCCATGAGCATTTCCACTGCACCCTCGGGATCGCCAGTCTGAGCCATGGCCGCAGCTCGGTCGAATCCTGCCTCCCTGATGATCCGATCAGCCTCCGCGGCTCGACTCCTCTCTTCCTGCCGGCCTTCCGGTTCCGGGCCGGGGAGGAGTCCTTCGGCTTCCAACCAGCTCATCGTGTCCCGAGAAGCCGTGGGCGAATCGTCCATGAGAGAAGCTTCGATGAGAACCGGAAGGTCCCTGAGCAAGGAAGACACCGCACTTCTCAGGGCGTTGCTGACCTGCTGATGGCTCTGACCGAGCTTCTCGGTCGAGAGGATCGCGTAACGCTGCAGGTCCAGCCATCCCCTGCCCACCGGGGTGGCCATGAGTTCCTCCGCGGCTTCAAGGAGCTCATCGTACTTCTTGTCCAGAAAGAGTGTCTTCAAGTGAGTTTTCTGGGCGGTGGTCGGGGCCTCGAGGATGCGGGGGTCGACGTGCTCCCCCCCAGCCCTGACCTCCCCCCACCGGAGCGCCCGGGGCAAGAGGTAACCTGCCGGGTCGCCTGGCCTTTCTCGCCGGAGGATTCGGGCGGCAACGGCGATGATGTCTGTCGCTTCGTCCGCCGTTTCCGGCTCGGCAGAAACCACCACGGGTGGGCCTGAGGTGGCCGTCTCCCCACCAGACCCAATGGGGTCTTGGGGACCTCCCGCTTCGCTTCCAACCTCGGTTTGGGGTTCCTCCTTCGGTTTGGGAGGCGCGGGCTTCCTCCTCAGGAGGTCGTCGCCAGCCGCCGAAACCCTCTTCAATGCCTCCGCGAAACTCGCATATCGAGGAGGTGTCTCTCCGGCTTCCTTGAACCGCTCCTTGCCCAAGGCGTCGAGTGCCGAAAGGGCTGTAGTGCAACGGTGCAGAGCGCTGCACAGGCTCTCATACCAATCCCGTGAGGTCTGGTTGAAGGCTGAGTCGAAGTCCATCCCGCCGGACTCCTCGTCATCCTTCGTTTCCGTCCCCTGACCGGATGCTTTCGCCCACTCCTTGTATTCGGAATAGCGGTCGCCGAACTCGGTGAGGGGGGCCAAATAGAGGGCGTAGGACACGTCGTCGGATCCCATCCAATCCAGGATGGGGCTTCGACTGGGGATGGAGGGATGGAGGTCGTCCCAGTAAGCCTCCAGGAGGCCCTTGATCAACTCCAGGCCTGTTGCGAGACCAGGGTAACCCTCAACTCTCAGGAGGCTTACAGATAGTAGCACTGCCACCTTCAGGTCCTTGGACTGGTCTCTGAGGAAGTCGGTGGCGAGCTCCACGACTTCCGCGAACTCCTGGCCCCCCTCCTCTTCGGAGGCACCGGTAGGGATCAGGTTGGAGGGTTGGTCCGCGTCCTGGAACGCGGTTTCGATGGCAGCGAATTCGTTGCTGCCTCTGAGCTCGGGGCCCGCAGGAGTATCTCCCTCGATGGGCTCAAGCAGCTCCTCGAGTAAGGACATAGGCAGTGAGGTTTTGGGCCGCTAAGGTCAGCGGTCGGAGGCGTTGATGACGAGATCTCGAACTTCGAGTAGCGGAAAGACCCCGTCGTCGACGAGAAGCATCTTCTGACCCTCAGGTCTTTCCTCTCCGGACTCCAGCTCGATCCATTCGGTCACGCGGCCCAGACGAACCGCCTCGTCCGGGTTTTGCCAGGCGAGAGGAGTAAGAGCCGGGAAAAGGGCATCCCCGCCGTACCCGCCCAGGGCTTCCCCGGCCTTCAACTCGCCTCTGGCCCAGAAGAGGTCTCGGAGTTTCGCCGGTGGCTCAATCTTGAGGTGAGCCAGATGCTCCAGGGGGAGCCAGGTGTAACGGCCTCCGACGATCACCTCCAAGCGGGGACCGATCCGTGGATCCGCGTCCCGCAAGTCGCTGAAGGGTTCACCGTTCAGCGTGCCGGACACGGAGCCGGGGGAGTCGCCCTCGTCGGGCAACTCCCCCGTCTTGAACATGCTTTGCCGCTGCTCTTCGGCATGAAGGGCCTCCGCATACCAGGCAGTGGCTACAGCGGCCTCGGGATCGGCGGTGATGACAGCGCCCAACTGTTTCCCAGCCCGCTCGTAGGCGCCGGAGAAGCAGAGAAGCTCGAAGAGGAAGAGTCGACTCTTCAAATCCGTCGGGTCCTGCCTCAGGGCACCGGTCAGGGCGTCGATAGCCTCGGAGAGGCGACCTTCACGGAAAAGCGTGTCGGCGTTCACGTCATCCCCAGGCTAAGAGTTATCACTCAACTGCACCAGCGTCATACTCCCCTTCGACCGTACCGGTCTTTTTCCCTTCGGCGTCGGTGGCGGTGTAGATGACCTTCACGCCTCGGTAATAGAGTGTTCCCGACTCGTCGGGTACCCCACTCCCGCCATCTACCCCGGTCCAGGTCAGCGAGGAGATGACTACTTCCGTGAACTCGACCTCCACGAACGGCACGGGGGAGTCGGTTCCAGCCCGGAAGAGAGTGAATTTGGCCGTGGGGAAGATTCTGTTGTGGGTCATGGCCTCGAAGAGCTTGGGGCTGGCGGCGTCCGATCTCCTCGTGAAGGCGAAGTCCATCAGGTTTGCCCGCCCGGCGACCTGGAGCTTCTCTCCTGGTTGGGAAACGATGTTCAGGGCACCTCCCATGTTGAAGCTCGATATCGCCAGGGTGTCGTCGTGACCCGTCCGAGTCGTTTCTCCTTTGATTCCCTCAAGCTGAAGATACGCATCCCACGCCATGAGTCCCTCCTTTTGATGAGATCAGCACGAACCAGCGTTCCATTCTCGAATTCTGAGCAGGTCACTCCACCGGACCCGGCACATCGGCCACCAATCGCATGGAGAAGTCCACGGCATCCAGCTGGAAGTGGGGTCGCAGGAACGCCACGGCTTGATAGGCGCCTGGCTTCCTGGGGTTCTCGACCACGTCGATCCTCGCCTCCCGCAGGGGTTTGCCTGCCTTCTGCTTCTCCGACGCATCGTCATTCAGTAGGACATACCCAGCGATCCAGTTGTTCAGCATGTCGCTGAGGTCCTTCTTGGTCTTGTACGACCCGATATGGTCCCGCATCATCGTCTTCAAATAATGAGTGAACCGGGATACGGCGAAGAGGTAGGGAAGCTGGGCGGAAAGTGCGGCGTTCGCGGTCGCCGCGTCCCCTGCCGGCCCCTCGTACTCCTTTGGTTTCTGAGCGGACTGGACACTGAAGAACACGGCGTTGGCCGTATTCTTCTCGTTGGCCAGCGGCGCGAATCCAAGCTTCGCCAACTCGAATTCCTGGTCATCGGGGATCAGGGTTTCCGTGGGACACTTCATGGCGATGTCCCCGGCATCCGTCTCGAAGGTATGCGTGGGGAGCTCCTCCACCTTTCCGCCGGATGTCACGCCCCGGATTCGGGCACACCAACCGCTCTGGGCGAACGCTTTCGTTACAGACGCACCCAGTCCCCAGGCCGCGTTGGCCCAGAGGTACTTATCGTGGTCTTTTCCGGTGACGTTCTCGGTGAAGTCGAACTCCTTCACCGGCACCGTGTCTTTCCCGTAGGGCTCACGGACGAGCATGCGAGGCGCGGTGAGAGCCACGTACCTGGAGTCTTCCGTATCCCGGAAGGCGTTCCATTGGGCGTACTCGGTTCCCTCGAACGCGCTCTCCATCTCGTACACGTTGCTGAGCTCGGTGAAGCTCTCGAAGCCGAACATGGAGGGGTCGGTCCCGGCCAGGAAAGGCGCATGGGAGGTAGCTGCCAACTGGGATACCCGCGTCAGGAGCTTCACGTCCTGGCCGCTCTTCCCGAAGGCGTAGTCCCCGAGCAGCGCTCCATAGGGCGTTCCACCGAACTGATTGAACTCCTGCTGATAGACCTTTCGGAACAGCTCGCTCCGGTCAACCGCCATCTCGGCCTTACCCGAGGTGAGGTCGTCCATCAGTTCGTCCTTGGTGAAGCTGATGGCCTTGATCTTCAGTTGGGGTCCGGTCTCGGTCTGAGCCACGAGGTACCGGAGGCCGCGCCAGGAGCTCTCCAGCTTCTTGAACTTCTCGTGGTGCATGACCTCGTTCAGCTGGGCTGAAAGCAGATCGTCGATCTGACGGATCTGCTCGTTGAGCATGGCCTCCGTGTCCTTGCTGTACGTAACCGTCTCGTCCAACACGCTCTTGATGAACGAGCCGATCATGTCCTTGGCGCGCTTTCGAGCGGAGTCCTCGGCGGGTCGGGCCTCCTCGACGATCTGATCGAGGAGACTCAGCTCGACTTCCTGGGCTTCCGCTGCGGCCTTTTGCTTGTCAGCTTCCGCCATCGTCGTCGCCTCCCAAGGATTCGAGTTCTTCCTTAAGCTGAGATTTCGAGCCTTCGTCCCCGAGGGCTTGCTGGAGCGCCTTGTTGAGCTTTCGATTGGTGGCAAGCTTGCCCTTGAGATCACTCAGCTCTTGCCGCTTGTCCAACAACTGTTTGAGAGGTTCCACCTGCTGGGCGACCTTTTCGGGACTGAAGTCGTCGAAGCTCTCGAACTTCAGCTCAACGCCGATCTTCTCCTCCGAATCGGGATCGAGCTTGTTGTCGACCGCGTAAGTGAGCCGGGGCTTCATGCCCTTCAGGACCTTGTCGAAGTTGTCCGGCTTGATCTCGACGAATTGCCGATCCGCGATGTCGGGAAGATCGTCTGCTCCGTCCCCACTCAGGTCGGCCATGACTCCCATAATGAATGGGAGCTCACGCTTGACCATGGCGCCACCGGTTTCCACCTCATACACGAGGTTCACCCGGGTGGGTCTTTGGCGCTTTCGACGCTGTTGGAAGCTTTCGGCCATCTCGTATCTCCTTGGCCCTCAGAATTGAGTACCCTGGCGGCATCCAGGGGACCCGCCCATTGACACTAAGAAATGCTGCACCGGGAAAGAAACGCTTATGTGGACGCGCGCACCTTCGCACCATGGCCACAGAAAAACAGGGTAGGGACGGCCATTTCCGGTGTCAACAAAAATACTTCTATTCGGCGAATCCGCTACAAAAAAAGTACAGCCACCCGGCCTATTCAACTTCTCCACCATGCCGCGAAGGCGAACTCCGCACCGGATACCGGATGGATGCCGCCGATCCTGACGCCTGCCCGCTCAGGGAGACCAACAAGTGGCATGATGCCCTGTTCGACCATCCGGTGAGCCTTCCCCGGGTCCAACCCCACCTCCACTGAAGTAGGCAAGACCCCCATGCCCCCCGTGGTGTTCCAGATGGGCATGCCTTCGAGCTCGAGGTACCCGTTCAGTCGAAGGTCCCAACCTTCCACGGCGAATCCCTGGGATAGGAGAACCGCAGGGAGGAACGCGCCAAGCCCCCAGAGGAGGTGAGCGGGGGATGGGACCTCTTCGTTGAAGCACGGCGCTTTGCGGCGGCGACCCGCCTCCGTATAGGGTTCCCTCAGGAGAAATCTCGGGAATGTGAGGCCCATCCACCTCGCCTCGGGCCTCCCCCGGAAAAGATGCCACTCTTCCGGGGGCGGCATCCACGGATCCACCTCGTCCTGAGGTCCATCCTCCCCTTCGGCCATTGAGCCTGGTGCGACTGCCGAGATCCAGGGCACGTCCACTGCCTGGGCCACTCGTGCGATCCGCCCCATCAACGCGATCTCCCCGGGCTCGAGCTCGAATTGGTAGGCTCCGGTCACCAGGGCCCACCGTCTTCCCGGGCTCCCCAGGTGTGGCGTGGACAGCAGGTGGTAGAGCTTCGACCGGACGGGATCGCCACTCGACGCCAGGTCTCGTTCGAGCTCCTCCTTCGGGAGGTGAACCAGGTAGATGCGTACCTTTCCCGTGGTGTCGGCGCGGGAGAGGAGGAATACCAGGGAACGCCAGATGGATTCCAGGTGCCGGAACGATGGGTCATGGAGGACTTCCGCGAGGCGGAGGCCAGCCGCATGGTCTACATCGGCCACCCTTTGTTTGATGTCCCCGTCGTCGCGGACCAGGTGAGGCCGGACGACGTCCTTTACGAACGCTTCCAACTCCTCTCGGCTCCCTGGCTCCGGGGGCAGATCAGAAGGCTTGGAGACATCCAGTATCGCCTCCAGGAGGCCTCCACCCCCGAGACCTTCGCTGGCGGGTATCTCGGGGCCCTCAGGCTCGGGATCGCTGCCGGCGGGTCGGGGGTCTGGCCTTCCCTCCTTCGCGGCTTCGCGAGCTTCCCGCAGCAGCCGGAATCGGTCCAGTCTCCGGAACAGACCGGTGGGATCGAAGTCTTCCAGGCTTGAGAACTCGACTTCCTCGGCCTCCCTTCCGGCCAAGGTGGAGAGCCGGCATCGGGGGTGGAGGCCTGAGAGTTTCAATACCGTATCCGGCGTTGCCGTGTGGGGGACCCAGCAGGCTTCCTTCCCCCCGGGAGACCCGGAGGCTTCACCGAGGAAATCGCCTAAGACCGCAATGCAGAACATGTCGTCGCCGGCTGGAATCGGTTCCACGGGGTATCTCCTCCGGGTGGAACGAGTGGATGGACGGAATCTACCCGGCGGCGTGGTGAATGGCGACGTTTCGGGCCAAATTGATGGTCGGATTCGTTCCCGGTCTGGACATCTCGGAGCTTCTTCGGCAGTGTGGGGTCGGGATCGGTGGCCCGAAGGTTGGCCTGGAGGGCGATACATGAGACAAATGCAGGGCGTGCTCTGGACGAAGGGGCTGTTGTTGAGCCCGCAGCACCTCCAGCTGCAAGATCGGTACTTCGAGGACCAGTTGGGCTTCCGCCTTGGGGCCCTCTCGAAATACCCATGGGGCTTCAGCGCTCTCGTTGTGGATCCCGAGGCGTTGGAGGGTGGAGTCCTTTCGGTACCTGATGCGACCGGGATCATGGAGGACGGACTGCTGTTCGACTTCCCTGAGGCAGATCCGGCCCCGGATTCCAAGGCCCTGGAGGAATACTGGAAGCCTGATCAGGCCGCGATGATGGCCTACCTCGCCATCCCGGAGTACCGGGCAGGGGATCGGAACGTGAGCTCCGAAGGGACTGGTGCCCGAGCTCGCTTCTCCACAGAGGTCTCTTTCCGCAGGGACGAGAACACCGGGGTTGCGGAACGCCCGGTGGAGGTGGCGCGGAAGAACCTGAGGTTATTGGTAGAGGGTGAGTCCCTCGAGGGTGTGGCGGCTCTCCCGATTGGCCGGATCCTCCGGGACGCCAAGGGCTCGATGTCTCTGGATTCTTCCTTTATTCCGCCGTTGATCGACTTCGCCGCGAATGAACACCTCGTTGGTCTTGTGAGGCGGATCGACTCGATCCTGGTCGGGAAGAGCAGCTCCCTGGGGATGCTTCGAAGGGAGAAGTCCACAGGTTTGGCCGGGTTCGGTGCCGCGGATATCCCGAACTTTTGGCTCCTTCATACCATCAACTCCCACCTGCCTGAGATCAGGCACCTCCTCGGTTCCGGGCCTCACCACCCGGAGGACCTGTTCGGTGTCCTTCTCTCGTTGGCCGGTGCGTTGACGACTTTTTCGGCAGACGTCCACCCGGGAGAGCTCCCGGCATATCGGCACGATGACCTTTCTGCCTGTTTCGGGTCGCTGGACGAGATCTTGCGAAACCTCCTCGAAACGGTGATTGCCAGCCATGCTGTCTCGATCGGTTTGACGGAGGTCGAACCCTCGGTTTACGGGGCTTCCATCGAAGAGGACCGCCACCTGAAGGCAGTCCAGGGTTTCCTGGCCGTGCGGTCAGGGATCCCGGAGGCCGAACTGATCGAAAAGGCCCCCAGCCTGATGAAAGTGGCCTCTCGTGACGACATTCAGCGCCTATTCAACCAATCGGTGAGCGGTGTGGGGCTGACCCATATCGAGGAACCGCCGAGGGCTCTACCAGTGAAGCTGGACTACAGATATTTCAGGCTGGATCTCTCGGACCCCCTCTGGCAAGCAGCCCTGAGGTCCCGGAGCGTGGCCGTGTGGATCGCTTCCCAGATCCCTGACCCGGAACTCGAGTTGATCCTGATCCTCCCACCTGACGAGAAGTAAGGGCCGTCCGGCCCGGTCAGGACTGGTTGTGCTCACCCGACGACGGCGAAGACGACCACCAAGGCCACGATTACCAGGACAATCGCCACTAACCCCACGATGGCAAGCACGGGTTTCTCTTGCCTTGGCCCCTCTGTCCTTGCCTCCTCTGGGGCAGCGGGGGTGGGACTCTGAACCGCGGGCGGACCCCCGGGGCTACCCTGGATCGGGCCGGTGGACAGTCCCTCCCTCACCATCGTGTAATGTCCCGGTCCACCCCCGACGCCTCCGGACCCCGGAGAGCCGCTCCCCGAAAACAGTGGGTCGGGAACCGCGTTGGCCTGTGGAACGGAGCTGGACGGAGTGGGTGGTCCTGAGCCGGGGTCGACCGGACCGTTGAGGTGCTCAAGGTAGTTGTCTGAAGGGATGTGCCCACCGGACGCTCCGGGTGTGTCCTTCCAGCGCTTCCAATCCGGCGAAGCCTGACTACCAACGGCAGGTTGTTGCGGCGTCTGCGGCGGCGGTGGCGGCGGAGGAGGGCTGTATGGCGGAGGCTGGTGAGAAGGAGGAGGCGCGCCGGGTTGGATGCCGCCGAATATCTGGGTGTAGGCTCCAGGCTGATCCGGCTTGGATTGATCAGGCCTGGACGTCGGAGCTGGTGGCGTCTCTGGAGCCGATGGCTGATCGGTCGGCGTCCCGGCGCTCGCATCCCCGTTGGTCGCCACCGGGAGATCCTGTGGGCCCGCATCCGAGGGGGGTTCGACCCGAAGCGAGGTGAGTGTCGGGAAGACCGGGGGTGGGGATTCCTCTTCCTCTTTCCGGGAAACCCCCTCACCCAGAAGGTCCGTGGTTGAGACTTCGTCCGGAGTTTGGGGGAGCTCCGGGAGGGGAAGCGCAGCCGGCGGCGGTGGGGGTGGGGCTTCAGGTTCGGAAGGCTCGGCGAGCCCCGCAGCGTCGCTTCCGAACAGCATCGTGTAGGAGCCTGGAGCTTCCTCCGCCTCGGGCTTTGGCTTGGAGGGTGGGCCCACCATGGGAGGGGGTGTGGTCTCGGCGGGGCCTGTGTCCTTCTCCTTCTCCGACCCTAGCGGGGGCGTAGGATCGGCTGCCGCGCTGGCCCCGAACAGCCCGGTATAGGAACCCGGAGTTTCCTCCGAGCTCGCAGGAGGGGCGTCGGATTTTATGGGCGAGGGAGTGTCTCTCTCCGATGGTGCAGCCTCAGGCACCCCGCGAGGCGCCTCTTCCTCCGGGTCCAGGCCGGCGCCGGTCACCGTCTCTGCCGTGGTCGGTCTCGGTGCATTGGCGTCGGAACCGGGGGGCAGGTCGGAGGTCCGGAACAGCTGAGTATAGGCTCCGGGGGCCGGGCTTTCCTCGGGGCCGGGCGCCTCGTCCGACGGGGCTGCCTGTCCCAACCAGCTCAGGAATGTCGAGAATCCGGCGATCACCCTCGTCACCACGACCTGGATTCCATCGACCTCCTCGATTCCCCTGATCTCGTCCTGGAACTCCGGCCCGGCCCGGGTCACCCTCTCCAAAATGGAAGCGCTGGAGACCTCGGTGCTGCCTAGCAGGTAGTGGACGAGAACCGGGGACCCCAGTGCATCGAGTGCTCGGTGAGTGACCACGGGTGGCTCGGTGATCCGTTCGCCTACCTGGTACCGTGAGCGGAAATCTTCGCCGGTCATGATGGAATGTGCCTGTCGTCCGGGTGAGGAAGGAACAATCCCACCCGCAAGGCCTTCCAGATGCTTGCACCGGTGGGAATATCAAATAGTAGACGAGGGGTTCCCTCAGGGCAAACCTCAATTGCCTCGGACCGACCCTGAGGACTCATGGGATCTCGGCCAGAATCTTAGCCCTTGCCTGGCCGAGCCGTGTTCTGGAAGATTCAGGGGGAGCGATCCACTTGAGGCCGCATCCCTGGAACCCGTTTTCCACCCTCAGTCCAAGGCCGACATGGGAGTGAGACCCTACTCCAGAGTGGTGTGGAGCGAGGGCATGCACCTTGCCCAGCACCACTTCCAAGCCCAGTCGAGGTACTTCGAAGCCTCGGTCGCGTTTGCGATTTCCAGACTCTGCTTCAAACCATACGGGTTCTTCCGGCTGGCCCTCGACGAGGAGGCGGTTCGGGAAGGTACCGTGGCCATTTTGGAGGCCCGGGGTGTCATGCCGGATGGGCTCCCCTTTGAATGTCCCCAAGGGGACCCCCTCCCTGAGCCCCTCGCAGCCGAAGATCGGGGGGGGGCTGGAGGGGAGTCCACCACGGTCTGTTTGACCCTCCCCGCATTCAGAACCGGTCGATCGAACTGCACCGACGGGGGGGACCCGTCCGACAGGATCGATCCCGAAAATCGGTATAGAGCTCAGCGCGTGGGAGTGAAGGACGAAAACACCGGCGAGGACACGAAAGAACTCCTCCTCGCCGTCAAGAATTTCAGGCTGGCCTATGCCTCCGACGCCACGGAGGACCTCGTCACTCTGCCTTTGGCCAAGATCCAGCGAGGCCCCGACGGGCACTTTGAGTATGTAAGCGACTTCATCCCTCCTTCTCTGGACGTGTCGGCCACTCGACGGATGCCGGAGATACTTCATGGACTGGTGGAGATGCTTCGCTCGAAAGGTGAGGTCATGGCGCAGAGGCGGGCGATGGTGGGCGACGACCTGGCCGACCTCTCCTCGGAGGAGGTGTTGAGCTATTGGATGTCTCACTCCCTCCATTCGGGATTGGCCGGACTGAGACACCTTCAGGCCCTCGCCACATGTCATCCCGAGTCCCTCTTCCGGGAGATGAGTCACCTGGCTGGAGCACTGTCCACGTTCTCAACCGAGTACGAGCCGGGTGACCTGCCACCCTATGATCATGACGACCTGACGGAGTGCTTCTCTCAGCTCGATGCCCGCTTGCGGCGACTCCTCCAGGTGATGGTCCCGGAGAGTTTTATCGCAGTCCGCTTGAAGAGGGAGGCTGCGAACGTTCTATCCGCCCGTCTCGAGGATGCCAGGGTGTTCCGGAAGTCCGAGTGGGTCCTCCAGGTTTCCTCGGAGAGTGGTGTCCCCGAAGTGCTTCGGAATGTCCCCTCCCTTGTGAAGGTGTGCTCAGCAGAGGACATACTCCGCCTGGTGGACGACGCCAATCCGGGTCTTCCCCTCGAGCATGTTCCCAACCCGCCCTCCTCGATCCCACGGCGGCTGGGGAGCCAGTATTTCCGGGTGGTTCAGACTGGGCCTTGTTGGCAGCTCATCCAGAGCAGGTCTTCCATCGGGATCTACGTTCCTGATGTATTGACTGACGTGCGGATGGACTTGGTCGTCGTCCAAACCTGAGAGGTCCTGAGAAGCAATGAGCCTTCATTCGACTCCCGTCCCGGGTACCACGGCCACCGGGTCTCATCTCCCTGACCACCAGGGCCGCCTGAGTTTGGCGTTCCAGGAGCCTCTCACTGTGGCCGCCCGAATCAGGCGGAATCAGTTCCATGCGCCCGATTCCGGAGAATTTCGTCGTCACCTCAGACACCTTCTGGGGCAAGCCGACTCCAGCACCCGGCAGGCGGGGTATCCGGCCGACTACGCCAAGCTCGCTACCTATGCCGTCGTGGCCCTCTTGGACGAGTCGATCTTGACCTCCCAGAGCACCCTGAGAGGGGATTGGGTTGGATATCCTCTACAACAAGAACTCTTCGGGGAGAACGTTGCCGGCGAGAATTTCTACCTCCAACTCCGGGATCTCCTCGCGCGGCCCGACTCCAGGGACCTGGGCGACATTCTGGAGTTGTTCGCTCTCTGCCTCCTTCTCGGGTTCAGGGGTCGGTACGCGGCCTCAGACGGAGCCGAGGTCCAGGGCCTGATTACGGCCACGACTCAGAAGGTCCACCGGATCAGGGGCGAGCCAGGGACGGTGACACCTCAGGCGAGGTTGCCGAAGGGGGAGGTCGCACCTGCCCGCCTGGATCCGTGGGTGCCCCGCCTGATCCGAGGAACCATCGTGGCGTTGGGGCTGGCTTTCATTCTCTTTGTCGGTTTTCGACTCATCTTGGCCTCTGGTAACTCAGGCGTGAGAGACCTGGTCGAACAAACGATCCGTTAGCCGGGACGAATCCCAAGAAATGAGAATTACTCCCAGAGCTCTGAAGTTCGGTGGCCCGGCCCTCGGTATCGTAGGCTTGCTGGGGTGGTATGCGGGGAGGTTCCTCGGGTTGGGGGGGTGGAGGCTTTGGGCCTTGCGATGCGCTCTCTGGGCGCTTGGCGCCCTCGCCGTGTTCCTGATCTACAAGCTCCTGCCCCAAAAGAAAAAGAGTAAGGGACCGGCGCCTGAAGAGGCTGAGATTGCCGACTATCTGGGAACGGCGATCCGAAGGCTCACGACCGCCGGGGTCACGGGGAAAGACGGCCTCCGGACCCTCCCCGTCGTCCTCTTCCTGGGGCCGGGAAAGAGCGCGAAGACCAGCGTCATCCAACAAGCTGGGGTCGAGACCGACTTCTTGGCTGGGGACGGCGACGGTGGGGAACCGCCGCCTCCGACTCCTACGATGAACCTTTGGCTCAGCAGGAGTACGCTCTTCCTGGAAGCTGGCGAGGGCGCTTCAACGGCCCCCCAGGGGTGGAATCGGATCTTGCAGGCCCTCCGGACCGGTGCGTGGGCTGGGCTGTTCAGGGAGCAGCCCTCCCGCGTCGCGGTCGTTTGTGTCAGCAGCGAGCGGCTCACGGGTCAGGATCGGGCCGGACTGAAAGCACTGGCAAAGGAGCTGAAATCCCGCCTGGACGAGGCGGCGGCGGCGTTGGATACCCGTCTGCCGGTATACGTCCTCTTCACCAAAGCCGACCTGCTCCCCCACTTCACCGAGTTCGTCCGGAACTTGAACCAGGCGGAGAGCGTTCAGCCCCTCGGGGTCACACTTCCCCTTGCCGAGGGTCAGGATCCGGGGCTGTACAACCAGTGGCAATCCAAGCGCCTCGCGGAGGCTCTCGAGAGCGTCTTCCTCTCCTTGGCCCATCGACGTGCCGACGTCATGGCCAGGGAGGGAGATGCCCAGGACCGGACGGCCGCCTATGAATTCCCCAGAGAGTTCAGGAAGGTCACTGACCTCGCCCAGGATTTCCTCCTGGAGTTGACCCGGCCCAGCCAATTGAGAGTAAGTCCGTTCCTCCGGGGCTTCTACTTCACGGGGATCCGACCGGTTTCCCCCACCGCCAGGCCCGAACCGGCCGTGGCTCCTCCGATACAGCAGGGACACAAAGGGGCCACCATGGTCTTCGATCCGTCCCAGCTGCCGGGGGCGCCTCCGCCTCCTCCAACCGCGGGGCGAGTAGCGCAGTGGACGTTCCTCGGGCGGCTCGTTCCAGAGGTGATTCTGCGAGACACGGTGGCCGTCGAGGCGTCCAAGGGGGGGCCAAGGAGGGCCTTTCGTAAGAGAGCTCTTTTGGCCTCCGGTGCCGGCTTGGTGACGATCTTGGCCCTTTTCTTCTGCATCTCCTTCATCGGGAACAAGGGCCTCCAAAGGGAGACGAGACAGGCCGTCCAGGCGGTGGAGAGCCTCCGGGCCAGCGGCCCGGGTCTCCCGGCTGTCGAGGACCTGCAGCGGCTGGAGACCCTGAGAGCACAGGTTGCCAAACTGGCCGGATATGAGCGGGATCATCGGCCCCTCTGGATCCGGTGGGGGTTGTATTCCGGATCCTCCATGCTCCCCCATGTCCGGCGCCTGTACTTCCAGCAATTCCGGAGCCTCCTGTTCGAGTCCGCCCGGGTCGCCCTGGCAGCTACACTTGGAGATCTGCCGGAGGAACCCACGCAGGATGAGTACGAGGCAAAATACCGGGCGCTGAAGGCATACCTCATCACGACCGCGTATCCGGACTCCAGCTCCGCTTCCTTCCTGGGTCCACTTCTTCTGGAGGAATGGGTAAGGGGAAGGGCCGTCGATGAAGAGACCTCGACCCTCGCGCGCGCCCAGTTCGACCTCTACGCAGCGGAGCTTCCTCATGGGAACCCCTACGGGGATACGGAGGAGAACCTCACTGTCGGCCGGGCCAGAGCCTTTCTGAAGAACAATGCGAGCGAGGAGTCGTTCTACGCCGCGATGCTCTCCCAGGCGAATAGCCAGGTCCCTTCCATCCAGTTCAATCGTGATCGTCCCGGGACTTCCGGGTACCTGGTGAGCACAATGGAGGTGCCGGGCGCCTTCACTCAGGCTGGCTGGCAATACGTGCAACAGGGGTTGGGGAGCGCGACGGACTTCTTCCAGAGGGAGACCTATGTCGTAGGGGAGGACTATTTCTCCGATCTCGATCCCGATCGGATGGCCGAAAGCCTCGGGGCCCGGTATCAAGAGCAGTATGTTCAGACCTGGATGGAGTTCCTCTCCTCGGCTTCGGTTCCGAATCCGGGGCTGAACGGGTCGGAACGGATCCTTTCCGAGCTTGCAGGGCCGAGATCCCCGCTCTTCCAACTCTTTGATATCGCCACCGAACACACGGTCGTGGACTCCGCGGCGGTTGGGGTCGCCTTTCAGCCACTCCATGTCCTGTCTCCCCCCGAGGTGACGGACCGCCCCTTCGGAGAAGCCAGCCTTCCTTACCTGACGGAGCTGAGCAATCTCGCCCGAGCCATGGGCCAGCTTGCCGGTGACCCGGGCTCGAGTTCGGCTCAGGATGCCGCAGCGGGTGTTGCACAGGCGGCTGCCGGACAGATCGACGCCCTCCGGCTGACCTTCAACGCCGAGCCCGCCGCGGCGTTAGGCGTCGGCACTTCGGTCGAAGCTCTTCTCCGGGCGCCAGTCGGGTATGCACGGTCGGCCATCGGCCGGAGCGGTGTTGCAGCCATGGCTGGGCGGCGGGACCAGTTCTGTCGGGGGGAGGGGAGTGTGCTCCAAGCTTTCCCCTTCCAGGTGGCTGGACGGGACGCTGGACTCGACGCGTTCAACGCACTTCTCCACCCCGACGCCGGCCTCCTCCAGGCTATCATGGACGAGGTAACGGGCGCAGGATTGAACCCTGCACCCGAGCTTCGGAGTTTCGTCGATCGAGCTCGGCGTGTTTCCGGGGTCCTGTATGGGCACGGAGGGGAAAGCCCCCGGCTCCGCTTCCGGCTCAGAGGTCAGCCTTCGGATGAGGTCCCGACCATCGTCCTGAATGTTGACGGAGACGAGGAAGGGTATTCCAGGAACGATACCCGGTGGGGGAACTTCACTTGGGAAGGCGCCACGGCCGGGGAGGTCGTCCTCCGGGCCCAGGTGGGTGAGCGGAGCGATAGCTTGAGCTACCGTGGGACCTGGGCGCTCTTCAAGTTTTTCCACCAGGCCACCTGGCAGGCTTCGGGCAGTACTTGGCGCCTTTCATGGACTCTGGACGATACTGGGGCTACCGTTCAGGCGGATCTGGACCTCCTGGGTGAAGACCCCATTTTGAGGCGGGGCTTCTTCGACGGATTCGCCTGCCCCAGGCGCTTCGCTCGGTGATGGTCTGTCCTGCTGACGCAAACAGAGAAGGTTGATACCGAACATGTCAGGACATCGGACCCCCAGGATCGTTCTGTTCTCCCTGTCCCTCCTCGGGTTGGCGGCCGCGTGCGGAGGGCCCAGCATCAGGGTCGCCCCTGCCCCCGCGCCGCGGGTGTGGGCGGTAGATCATGCCAACCGACTCTATCGGGACGACGCGGCCCCACTTCCCGATGTCATCAGGGAGGTGGTGAGGGATGGCACGAGCTTCGCGCAGGTCTGGGCCCGGGCCACATCGGCTCTGGACGATCCTCCTCTCCCACCGGATATCGACTTCTCCCGTCACATGGTCGTTTTCGTGGGCGCCGGACGTAGCCACCCGGGCGACGAGATCCAGGTAGACAGTGTGGGGTTCCGAATGGAATCGGACCCCCAGGATCCGGACCGGGAGTTCGAAGTGATCTACTTTGTGGTTCGGACGACCCAGGAGCCCGATCCCTTCCCCGGAGAATCCTTCCCCATCGAGATCGTCCGGGTCGACCGTTCCAATCATCCGGTGAGGTGGGAGGAGCGTATGGCCGGCGGCTGAGGTCCTCTTTCCCCAGTCCGCTTTCGCCTCCCGGAGGGCTGGACAGCCCTCAGTGCCAGGTCCCGGGGCCCCTTCACGAAGGGGCCCTTTTCCACTCTCAGTCCGTGCCCCTCGTTACCTTTCCGACCCCTCCGCCGTCTTGTCTTCAGAGCGTGAAGGAAGAGCCGTACGAAATCGAACCCTGGAGATAGACGATGAAAGCCTTGAGACCCCTCCGCTTCGTTCCCCTCATGGGCGGCCTCCTGCTGGCCGCGTGCGATGACGGGGGACCCACCGGACCGAACCTTGAGAGCCTCACCCTCGAAGAACAGCTCACCCTCGAGGTCCTGGCTGATCCCACCACCGCCGAGGTGGCGCTGGCGCTGGCCACCACCCAAACAGGTGCGGCCCATCGCCGGGGACGGGCCTGGAGCCCCGGCGAGGACATTACGGCTCAGGCCGAGCATCAGTTCCGAAACGCCGAACAGGCCTTTGCCCAGGGAGACCTGGTCCGGGCCATGGAACGGCACAGGGAAGGCCGTCGCCTCGTGGCCCAGGCAATGGAGGGAGCCGGGGGCCCCAGGGCCCTGGGGGCCCTTGTGGAGCGCCTCGAGTCCCTACCGGTGACGGTCGCTGCGGATCCGGATGGCTTCCATGATCCGCAAGGGTTCGGGGTCCAAATGGCTGGATTGGCTGAGGGCGCCCGCAACGCCTATCGGAAGGGAAACCGGATCCGTGCTGGTGAGATGGGCGTCCTGGCTGAACAGGCGGTCAGGCTCCGGCAGCGGGACCAAACCCACGCTCTGGCAGGGAACCCTGAGCTGAAGGTCGAACTGGGAGCCCAGGCCGTGGCCCTCGCGGAGAGGATTCTCGGCGAAGAGGGAACGGCAGACGAGCGGATGGACTTCCTGGAGGTAGCGAAGGGATTCCAGTCGAAGGCGGAGGAAAGCCTCCTGGCGGGCGAACTTCGCTGGGCTGCCCACTATGCCCATCTGGCCCAATGGTGGGCCCTCAAGGCAGTTGTGCTCCCCGACGGGGTGACGGAGGAGGAGATCGAAGCTCTCCAGGAACTGGCGCAAACCCTCTTCGACGACGCCTCCGCTGCGGTGGAATCCGATCCCACCGAGCTGAAGGAGGCCCTTCTCCAGCGCGCAGCCAGGCTACTGGAAGCCGGAAGATCGAACCAGAACAACGGCACCTGCAGAGGCCTGGGTGCCCTTTGGCAATCGGCGGTCATCTCCGCCTACCTGGTTTCCTGACGCGGATGCTCAGTGGCGCTGCCCCGCCTCGAAGGGGGGCGGCGCCCCTCCATGGTCCCAGGGACAATCGCCTCGCACGGGACCGGAGGAGTGACCTATGTTTCCAGCATGTCTGACACCGCCGAACGCACGGATGCCCAAGTGGTCCGGGATGTCCTCTCCGGGGACCGGGATGCATTCCGTCTGCTGGTTCGCCGGTATGGGGATGTGCTCTATGGCCACGCCCTCAAGTTGGTGGGGACGCCCGACGAGGCTGGGGACCTGGCCCAGCGGGCCTTTGTCAGGGGCTATCAGAAGTTGGCCTCCTGTCGAGATCCGGACCGGGTCGGAGCGTGGCTTTTTCGAATTCTCTCGAACCTCGCGAAGGACCATCTCAGGAGCCCTAGGCGAAGAGAGATCTCCCTCGACCGGATTCCGGAGATCCCCGGGCGAACCGGGGGGGCTCTCGACGCTGCGGAAAGAGGAGAGATCCGCGGTCGATTGGAGCTCGCAATGGGGCGCCTCACGCCAGAGCAGAGGGAGGCCTTCGTGCTGAAGCACCTGGATGGTCGGTCCTACGAGGAGATGGCGGCTGCCCTGGACGTATCGGTGGCTTCCCTGAAGATGCGCGTGGTGCGGGCCAGGGAAGCGCTGCGGGAGATGCTGGAGGATTACCGATGATCGACGATCTGAACCGCCACCTGGACGGGGAGATCCCCCTGGAGGGACTCGAGGAGAGGGACCAGCGGGAGGCGGAGGCCTGGGAGCGACTCCTGAGTGCCTTCCGGTCAGAGGCCTCTGGTTCGGGGGCGCCGCCTTGGCTGGAAACCCGCGTAATGGCCGAGATCGAGGCCCTCCCCGAAACAGGCGTCTTGAAGCGGATGGGATCATGGCTCTGGAACGCGCAGCCGGTGCGGGTGTCCCCTTTGATGGTGGGAGCAGTGGCCGCTGCGCTGGTCGCCGTTCTGTTCGTGGGTGGGCCAGGACAGGGTCCCGGCTCCCTGGAGACCGTCCCCGGGCAGTCGGCACCGGCTGCTGGCGCTTTCGCGGGGCAGGGGGGGGAGCCGGTGGTCTTCGTGCAGTTCCTATTGAGTGCTCCGGAGGCATCCTCGGTAGTCGTCGCCGGGGATTTCGATGGATGGGAGGGATCCCACGCCCTTCAGGACCCGGACGGCGATGGGCTATGGTCAGGCCGGGTGCCCGTCCGGCCCGGAGTCCACGCCTACATGTTCCTGGTGGACGGCTCAACCTGGGTGACCGATCCGGAAGCTGAACGGTATGCGGACGACGGGTTCGGGAACCGGAACGCCGTATTGGCCGTCTCGGTACCGACGGTTTGAGGATCGGCGCAATGTACCGTCGGCTGAGCTGGGCCGCCGCTGCCCTCCTCCTCCTCCCCCTGGCGAAGGATCCCCTGGGTGCTCAAGGAGGAGAGCTGACCGTAGAGATCGGGGGGTCCACCATTCGACCCCCTGCCGGCGTGGAAGGGAACGCGGCCCGGTTCCTGGCGGCCGGAGTGCGAGCTTCCAGGTATTCACCGGGCGGCTCCGGCATATTCGCCTCTATCCTGGCCGGGAGGGCCATGGAGGATGGATCAGGAGGAGACTTCTTCTCCGCCAGTGTCGAAGGGGAGGTGTGGAGGAGTTTCGGGGGGGGATGGGCCGGGGGGGTGGAGGTTCGGGGTTTTGGCTTCGAGGTGGTGGACCCGTTTCCGTATCGTGCCCTCGGAGTGGAGGGTGGACCAGTACTTCGCTTCACCTCCCGGAACTTGACCGCCCGGGTCAGTGGAGTCGCGGGGAGTGGACGATCCGAGACTGAGCTGATTCGCTATGCGGAAGGACCGGTGGAAAAGGTGGAGGACGAGCTTTGGCGCCTGGGGGCCGTTGCAGAGGTCCTCGCCGGGTCCAGCCGGTTCATGGCAGGGATCTCGGCGGGCATACATGAGAGCCTGGGAGGGACCTTTCGGTTCGGTGGCATTCGGGTTCTGGCGGGAGGTGGTGGGCCCGCGGTTGAGGGGAGACTGGACGTTTGGCGCACGCCCTTGGGAACCGAGACCACGGGCGGGCTCGCATTCATCTTTCCCATCGATGGATGGAGCCTTCGAGGATTCCTGGGAAGGACCGAACCGGATCCCCTTACCTTGTCCGAACCCGGAGGAGGAGCCGGGGGGATCCTCCTCGGTCGGCGTTTGCTTGGGGCCGATCCGCTACCACCTGCGAAGCCACCGCTCCACGAGATCCTGACGGCGTCGGGCGGCGTAGCCCGGGTCAGGGTGCACCTCCATCCACCCAGAGGGACCCGACAGGTCCAGGTTCTGGGTGACTTCACTCTCTGGGAGCCCATCCCTCTGCAGAGGGGCGCGGCTGAATGGTCAGTCGAGCTGGATATTCCGGAGGGCACACATCACTTCGGATTCCTGGTGGACGGCGTCTGGTTCCTCCCGGTGGATGCGCCGGACACAGTGTCGGATGAATGGGGTCGGGAAAACGCTACCCTCGTGATTGAGGGACGAAATCCGTGAGCCAGCTGAACCATGGGGCAGGCCACGGTGGGAGCAGGAGACCAATGGGACGAACAACCTTGCTGACAGTGCTTCTTCTGGCTTTTCTTTCCGGATCCCTTCGGGCTCAGGAGACCGCCAGGGAGCGGGCACGGGCCGCCCTCTCCCCAACGGTATTCGGGGAGGTCGAGACCCTGGCCACTCAAGCCGATCGGGATGGCGTCCCGTCCGAACCCCTCTTCAACAAGGCCCTCGAGGGGATGGCAAAGGGGGTCCCGGCAGAGCGCCTTCTCCCCGCCGTGAACGCCTACGCGGCACGGCTTCGGGCGGCTCATCGTGCGTTCGGTCCCATCTCGTCCCCTTCGCTCGTTACCGCGGGGGCCGATGCCCTCCAGAGGGGAGTAGAGGCCGAAGCCCTCGCGAGGCTCGGGCGTGGGGAGGGGGGAGGCCCGGGCCCTTCGCCAATGGCCGTTCTGGTCTTGGCGGACCTGGTGGAGGCAGGAGTTCCTGCTGACCGGGCCTTGGGAGTCCTCCAGGAGGCGCTGCGGATGAGGGCCCGGGAGCAGCAGATGTTGGGCATCCCCGGCCAGGTGCGGCAGCTCATGCGCCAGGGTCAGTCCCCCCAGGAAGCGGCGGACCGTGTTCGGCGCGCCCTTCAACGGGGGAGGGGAGGGGGTGGCGTCGGCCCGCCTGTTCCCCCGGGATCGGAGCCGGTGACGCAGGATCGCCAACGCCGGATGAAGGGAAGGGGAGGGGGTTGATCCCGTCCCCACCTGGGTGAAGACCAGACCCCATCCTTTCCTGGGATGGGATCGGCAGGGAGTTCCATAATCTCTCGGAGGAGAGAGGACCTCCTATTATCTTTGGGGAATGGACCGAAGCCCCCCTGTGCTTCCAAGCCCACCTCTTTCAGGAAAAGGAATCATGAATCGTTCGCCATCCTTGAGCGCCGTGTTGGTGCTCGCACTCTTCGGGACCTTCTCCCTTTCTGGGTGTGCAGCCCTCACGGGCACTCAGGAGGGAGCCATCATCGGTGCGGGCACTGGGGCTGTCCTGGGCGGGGTCATCGGGAACCAGACCGGCTCGACTGCCCGAGGGGCCATCATCGGGGCGGTGGTGGGTGGGGCCGCCGGAGCGATCATCGGCCGTCAGATGGACGAGCAGGCCGATGCGTTGGAGGATGAGCTTCCCGGGGCCACCGTGGAGCGCGTGGGAGAGGGGATCCAGGTCACCTTCGATTCCGGCATCCTCTTCGATTTCGATTCGTATTCCTTGAGAGCCGCAGCTCAGGAGAACCTGTCGAACCTGGCGGCGAGCCTGAACCGGTTCCCCGATTCGGAGGTCCTCATCGCGGGTCATACGGATTCCAGCGGAGCCGATGACTACAACCAGAGGCTGTCGGAGAATCGGTCCGGTGCGGCGAGGGACTTCCTGGTGCAGCAAGGTGTGGATGCGACCCGGGTCCGGGCCATGGGTCTCGGGGAGTCCGAGCCCGTGTCCTCCAACGACACCGACGAGGGACGTCAGGCCAACCGACGAGTCGAGGTTGCCATCTTCGCCAGCGAAGAGTATCGGAAGCGGTTGACCGGGGACGAGGGGTAGGACAACGCCGCTCCCCTCCGTCGATCCCGTCTGTCGAGAGATCAAGCCGGCCCCTCCCTCTCCGGGAAGGGCCGGCCGTTTCTTTTCTCGGCTCCCTATCCGTCGGCCCAGCCATGAGTATCTTCAGGCCGGCCCCGCAGGGGCGCAGGAACAGCAGCGTCGAAACGGTCCTACTTCGAGGTCTCGGAAGTAAAGGCGATTGATGGCAGGGAACCACCAACCGAGAAGCCGGGAAGCGTCGGAGGAGATGGCCGCAGGGGCCCTCGACCGACCGACGATCGTCCCGCCGGCGGACGTCAACCCCAATCCTGACGCGGTCCTGGACTTTCCCGAAAAACCCTTCGCGGACATGACGCCGGGGGACTACCAGGTGCTGGGGTATTTGTCCGGCCTGGAGGTCCATCAGCAGCTCCGCACCAGATCAAAACTCTTCTGCCGCTGTTCTTCCGGAAAGCGGGTGTCCCGGGTAGATGCCGAGGTCCTCCGGCACATGCGGCCGACACTCAGCGAGCTCGGGGAGTACGACGGCACCGCTCTAATGGAGTTCAAGACAAAGAAGGAGATCGTCTACCTCCTGGAGCGCGGGACGGTGTGCACCTACGAGATGGATGATACGCCTCCGTTCCATATCGACGATGAGGCCGTGAGGATCGCCATCGAGATGGCTGAGCTCTGTAACCTGAACCTGGTGTCTGAGCTCCACGTCATGCGGAAGCAGTATCTGGACGGTTCCATCCCCACGGGATTCCAACGCACGGCTATGGTGGGCCTGACAGGGACCGTTCCTTTTCGTGTACCGGAGCTGGGGGTGGACCGGCATCTCAGCATTCGTCAACTGTCCCTGGAGGAGGATTCCTGCAGGGAAGTCTCGGACGTGGGGCACCGGATCACCTTTCGGACCGATCGCCTCGGAATGCCCCTGACGGAGGTGGTCACGGAGCCGGAGCTCCGCACCCCCCAGGAACTGCAAGCAGCCGGTCACTTCATCGCTCACCTTGCTCGCGCCACTGGAAAAGTGCTTCGAGGCCCCGGTGCGGGCCGACAGGACGTGAACGTCTCTGTGGCCGGAGGAAGGCGGGTGGAGATCAAAGGTGTCCATCATCACCGGGGCCTTCCCCTGTTGGTCCACACGGAGGCGTTCCGGCAGCTGAATCTCCTTCGGGTGAAGGCGGAGCTGGTGCGCAGAGGCGTGAAGCCCGAAGCCCTGACCATTCCGGCCTCGGGAGCGCCCTGGGAGGTGAGTTCCCTCGTAACGGACGCGAGCAGTGTTCTACGGCACACCGGCTTCCAACCCGTTCGAATGGCTCTCGATGCGGGCGAGATGGCGGTTGCGGTTCGCCTCCCAGGCTTCCGGGGGATCCTGACGCATCCCACTCAACCGGGGGTCACGTTCGCTCGGGAGATCGCCGATCGGGTGAGGGTCATCGCTTGTCCGGTGGATCTACCATTCATGACCCACTCGGACCTGGGCGTGGAGAGCCTCGAAGGGAGCCACTGGAAACAACTGTCCAAGACTCTGGGCGCTGGGAGCGGAGACGCGGTGATCGTAGTCTGGGTTCAAGCGGACGACGCGGCAACGGCCGCCAGAGAGGTCCTCACCCGGGCGAAGGAGGCTCTGGAAGGGATCCCGGCGGAAACCCGTCAGGCCTTCCCAGACGGGACCACGGGGTTCGAACGGATTCTCCCGGGAGCCGACCGGATGTACCCCGACACGGACACTCCCCCCCTGCCGATCTCCGATCCCACCATCGCCGAGGTGCGCGCGCAGATGGGTGAGCCGCCCTGGACACGGCAGGACCGGTACGAGCGCCTGGGTCTGAAACGGGAGATGGCGTTCCGGCTGGCTCGCGCACCGTGGGCCGACCTGTTCGACCGGATCGATCCGAAGCCGGGAGAGTCGGCCCGGAGGTTGGCGGCGGCACTGGAAAAGCGGATTCCCTTCCGGCTTCGAGAAAGAGGCGCTCCGAGAAGACCCAGATGGGGGGAAGCGTTCGACTACGCATCGCTTCCCACCCCGGGGGGGCTGGGGGCCCTCGTCCGGGCTCTGGAAAGCGGGGAGCTCCGTCCCCACGCGCTGGAGTGGGCGGTTGACGATCTTCTGGCACGACCCGACCGAGATCCGGAGGAGGTCCTCCGCCGGTTCCGGCCTTTGGACGAGGATTCTCCGGATCTCACGGACTCCGTCGAGAGGGTGGCGGGCCAAGCGGCGGTCCGGGGGAAGCGTTCCCCGGAGGTTGCTGTGCGATGGGCAATGGGGGAGATCATGAGGGCCTTCTTCGGGAGGGTGGACCCGGTGGCCGTTCGAGAGATGCTCGTCGCGGCCATGGCGACCCGGGAGGGAGGAGAGGCCCGATGAGCCCGAAAGAGAAGGACCTCCATCAGGGGTACCGGGGCCCTACCCTGGAGCTCCTCAAGCGGTTCGGAATCACGGTCTGGTGCGAGGTTCGGGCGAAGACCACGCGAGGGGAATTCGTAGGCCTCGTCCTCCCCCGATCGGAGACCAGCGACGACCTCCACCTGGTCCTGAAACTCAGCATCGGGTACAACATCGGTGTCCGTCATGACACGATCCTGGAACTCGAAAAGATCGGCTTTCGGGAAGCCCACTATCAGATCCCCGAGAAGGAGTTTCCTACCGATCCGGCCCACCCCAGCGTCAAGCTCCTGGGGACGGGCGGAACCATCGCATCGCGTCTGGACTACCGGACGGGTGCCGTGATCCCAGCGTTCAGCCCCGGGGAGCTGTACGGATCGGTTCCGGAACTGGCGGACATCTGCAATCTGGAGACGGAAAAGCTCTTCGGGGTGTTCAGCGAGAACATGGGGCCCGAGCAGTACCTGATCTTGGCGGAAAAGACTGGCGAAGCGATCCAGGAAGGATACGAGGGCATCGTCATCGGTCACGGCACGGACACCATGCATCACACTGCGGCTGCCCTGAGCTTCATGGTTCAGAAACCGCCCGTCCCCATCGTCATGGTGGGGAGTCAGCGCTCTTCCGACCGCCCTTCCTCAGACGCAGCCCAGAACCTCATCAACGCGACCTGGGCCGCCGGCCACGGGCCTATCGCCGAAGTCCTGGTTTGCATGTTCGGCCCCACATCAGACCTCTACAACCTCCTGCACAGGGGGACGCGGGTGAGGAAGATGCACTCCTCGGTTCGGAGCACGTTCCGGACCCTGGGAGACATTCCTGTCGCGATGGTGGAGAGGGGGAAGGTCACGCCCTTCAAGGAGGATTGGCTCCCGAGGAGAGGAGACCGGGAGGTGGCCGTTCAGGCCGCCTTCGATGAGCGAGTAACCCTGGTCTATTACTACCCCGGGATGCACGCGGATGTAATCGACGCCCTGGTGGAAAAGGGGTACCGGGGCATCGTCATCGCGGGCACCGGCCTCGGCCATGTGAACCGACTCATCTACCCGGCTCTCGAGCGAGCCCGGGACGCCGGGGTCCAGGTCTACATGACCCTGCAGACCCTGTGGGGGTTTGTGCAGATGAATGTGTACGAAACGGGGCGAGAAATCCTGGAGTTGGGTGTTGTTCCTCTGGCCAACATGCTGCCGGAAGTGGCCTACATCAAACTCGGTTGGGCCCTGGGTGTGCATCCGGACGACCCCGCGGCGGTAAGACGGCTGATGACGAATTCGATTGCCGGGGAGATGACGGAAGGAGAGCCCCACGACGGGTATCTGATCCTCCAGGGTGGTATCCCCGAGGTGCAGGATTTCCTGGGAAAGGTCTGGCGGTAGGAGTGATAAACAGGGTGTTGCAGAAGTGGGGCGATTCGCGTTACATGCGCCACGGGGCCAGATGGGAGGCGGGGCTCCGAGCCGAGCGGCTTGCCAGGTCGCAGGCTCCCGATGTACCCCCGCGAGACCGCCGAGCATTGCGCAGGCGAACACCCCTGTGCGTGACCGCACCCCGCTTCTACAACACCCTTTCAACGGAAGAGTCGACACGCGAGCGCATGTGGAGGAATGAAGGAATGAACCCTTTTCGCCCAATCCGGCGTCGGATTGCGTCTTTCCAGGTGACCCGGACCGCCACCTGCATGGCTCTCCTGGCCCTCTCCCCCGTAGGCGCCCAGGGTCAGGAACCAGGGGAGGCCACCCTCCGGGATCGCCTCCAATCCGTGGTGAACGCCTTTCACGCCGGCGGTACCTTCCCCGGCGTCAGCGCGGCGGTTTCGCTGCCGGATGGATCGATCATCGCCATCACCTCCGGAGAGGCCGACACGGTCCTGCACACATCGATGACTCCCGATGGCCTCATGCTCCAAGGGAGTGTGGGAAAGACCTACTTCGCGGCTCTAGCCATGCAGTTGGTGGGGGAAGATCGCCTGGACCTCGACGCCCGGGTCTCCGGGTTCCTTGGCCATCACGACTGGTATCGGAGGATTCCCAACGCCGATGGCATCACCGTCCGGAGCCTCATGAACCACACCAGCGGGGTGATGCGGTACGAGTTCATGCCGGCGTTCACTGCGGACCTCTCCGCACAACCGGACAAGTTCTGGACACCGGAAGAGCGACTCTCGTATGTGCTGGACGAGACCCCCTCTTTTGCTCCAGGGGAAGGCTGGGAGTACTCCGACACGGACTTCATCCTCCTGGGGATGGTCATCGAGGAGGTGACCGGCGAAACGTGCTACGACCTCATCCGGTCTCGGCTTCTTGCCCCTCTGGGCCTGGAGGAAACGCTTCCATCCGACACCAGGACCATCCCGGGCCTCATCCAGGGGTATGCCGGACTCCCGAACCCTTTCGGGGGATCAGACGAGATGCTCCTTCCGGACGGACGGTTTGCCATCAACCCGCAGTTCGAATGGGCTGGGGGCGGGTTTGCCTCCACGCCATCGGATCTGGCCCGGTGGGCACGGGCTCTCTACACCGGGAAGGCCTTCGATGAGCATCTTCTCCCTCTCATGTTGGATGGCGTGCCGGCCCGGCTCGGCCCTGGAAGCCGCTATGGGCTTGGCGTCATCCTGACCGACACCTCGGCGGGGCCGTCCCAGGGGCATAGCGGTTTCTTCCCCGGCTATCTCACCGAGATGGCCTACTTCCCCGACCTGGACGTGGCTGTTGCCCTTCAGGTGAACACGAGCTTCGGGAGGGCTCTGGGGAAGGCTCCCGGAACCGTTCTGGTGGAGCTGGCCCAGGCAGCGGGGGGCTGACGCCGGTCTCACAGGACGCCGGACCCTCCGTCCTACTTCCGCCGCCGTTCCGTGCAACCCTCTTTCGGTATTCCCCGTCATATGCTATACATCTCCCCTCAACGTTTGAGGGGAGATGGGTACCCCTGGCCAGGGGAGGGTTCACCCGGGCCCAGGGACGAACCGAGATCCCGAGCTCGATCCCGCCCGGGACCTCGAACCGGCTGACGGACAACGCACAGAGGCGAGATGAGCAGAGACAGCATGAACCTGCTTCAGGGGACCCTGGACATTCTGGTGCTCAAGGCACTGGCATTCGGCCCCCTCCACGGATACGGAGTGGCCCGATGGATCCGCGAAACAACGGACGATGCCCTCCAGATTGAAGAAGGCGCACTCTACACGGCTCTCCATCGGATGCAGAGACGGGGTTGGTTGGAGAGCGACTGGGGGCTGAGCGAGAACAACCGAAAGGCAAAATACTACAGCCTGTCGCCAACAGGGAGGAAACAGCTCAGGTCAGGCGCCCAGAGTTGGTCCCGCTACGCCGAAGCGGTCTTCAAGATCCTCCGGGTCCCTGAAGGGGAGGGCGCATCATGAGGTTCATTCCCCGTTTCCGCCGAATCTTCCGTCTCAGCGCGTTTCTCTCCGATCCCGAATCTGACCTCGAGGACGAGCTCCAGTTTCACTTCCGGGAAACCGAAGAAGAGTTGCTGGCTTCCGGTCTTTCTCGTAGTGAGGCTCGGGAAGAATCGCGGCGTCGGTTCGGAGACTTGGGCCGTTACCGGACCGAGCTCAACCAGATCGATCGAAAGACCGCGACCCGATCGAGGCGCCTCGCTATCCTGGAGGCCATGAGTCAGGATCTGGCCTACACGCTCCGGGGGATGCGGAGAGCCCCGGGGTTCACGGTCGCCGTTGCCCTGACATTAGCCCTGGGAATCGGGGCCAATGCCACCATGTTCGGCGTTATCGACCGCCTTCTCTTGAGCCCGCCTGCCCACGTGGTCGACGCGGACGGGGTGGTTCGCCTCCAGATACACCGGGTATCGCCATTCACCGGCGAGCCGGCGGTCATGCAGGTCATGACCTTCCCAGATTACATGGATTTCACCTCGGCGGGGACACTCTCTTCCGTTGCTGCTTTTGGGAGCGAGACTGTCATCCTCGGAAGGGGGGACGACGCCATTCGGGTTGAGGCCCTCTTCGGAACTGCATCCTTCTATCCCTTGTTGGGAGTGTCTCCGGCGCTCGGGCGCTTCCCAAGCGAATTGGAAGACACCCCCAACTCTGCCGAGGTCGTGGTTTTGAGTCACGGTTTGTGGAAGACGCGGTACGGGGGTAGCCGGGAGGTAATCGGCCGAACCCTGTCCATCGGGGACGGGATGTACACGGTGGTCGGTGTAGCGCCGGAGGGGTTCAACGGCGTGGATCTGGATCCGGTCGACCTCTTTCTACCCATCCATGCGTATACCGTGCAGTCGGACACGGACCGATGGATCGACGGTCGTGGGTATTGGTGGATTCGCGCCGTCGCTCGGGTAAGCCCCTCATCCTCCCGGGTGGCCGCAACCGAAGAGGCCACCGCGCTCCACCTGAACGGTCGGCGTGACCTCATCGAGGAAGGTCGGTACCAGGAAGACGCTCGGATCGTCTTGGGATCCATCAAGGCTGCCCTGGGGCCCAACGCTCCGGGGGAAATCCAGGTTGCCAGGTGGCTGGCCGGGGTGACCCTCATCGTTCTCCTGATCGCCTGCGCCAACGTCGCGAATCTCCTCCTGGCTCGCGGAGCCCGCCGTCGGAGAGAATTGGGGATCCGGGGTGCGTTGGGGATCTCACGGCGGCGGCTGATGGGGCAGCTCCTCCTGGAAAGCTGCATCCTGGCCCTATTTGGAGGGACTCTCGGATTGGCGGTCGCCTATTGGGGCGGAGAGCTCATGCGGGCTGTGTTTCTCCCATCGGTGGCTTGGCCGTCGTCTCCGGTGGATGGGCGGGTCCTCCTCTTCACCCTGGCGCTCGCCGGGGGGACGGGCCTTCTGGCCGGGATCGCTCCCGCTTTCAGGGGGAGCCGGAGCGGTGTGGTCGAGGCCCTAAAGGAGGGCGGGAGAGGCGGAACCCGGAGGACGTCAGGGGGCCAGAGTGTGCTCTTGATCGTTCAGGCCGCTCTCTCGGTGGTCCTCCTGGTGGGAGCCGGTCTCTTCGTTCGGAGTCTTGGGCAGGTCAACTCCCTCGATCTCGGGCTCGAGCCCGATGGATTGGTTCTGGCCACGATGGAGCTGGATGGAGATTGGGAGCCGGAAGCGGTTCTCGCCTTGGGTCAGCGTGGGTTGGATCGGATCGAACCCCTGCCCGGAGTCCTGAGTGCAAGCCTGTCCAGCGGGATCCCGTTCTGGAGCATGTCCGCCTTCGAGTTCTTCGTGCCGGAGCTCGACTCCATTCCCGCCCCACGGGGGATGGGGCCTTTCGTGACGGCCTCGAGCCCGGGTCATCTTTCCACACTCGGCATTCAGTTGAAGGAAGGTCGGTTGTTCACCGAGCAGGAGGCGAGCGCGGGGGCCCGAGTAGCGGTTGTGACAGAAAACATGGCACGGGGGCTGTGGGGCTCGGAGTCCGCCATCGGGCGGTGCTTCATGGTCCAGGACAGGGAGTCCTCCTGCTGGGAGGTGATCGGGATCGTGGAAGACAGTCGTCTGAGCGGGGTTACAGAGGACGAGCCGTGGCAGTACTTCATCCCGTTCGGAGACCCGTCGCTGGAGTTGGGAATGAACTCCAGGGCCATGTTCGTGCGAACCAGAGGGGATCCCAGAGAAGTGCTGGCACCCATCCGCCACGAGCTCCGAAACCTGGATCCATCCGTACGATTTGCGCACGTCCGGCTTCACAGGGATCTCATCGATCCGGAGATCCGGGCCTGGAAGTTGGGTGCGACCATGTTCACCCTGTTCGGGGTTTTGGCTCTCCTGGTGGCGATGGTCGGCCTCTACTCCGTCATGGCGTTCAACGTTGCTCGCAGAACGCGAGAACTCGGTGTCCGGAGTGCCATGGGGGCGTCCCGGGGCCGCCTTCTGGGGATGGTCCTCCGGCAGGCCGTCGGTGTGGCCGGTGTGGGTGTCGCAGTGGGTATGGGTGCGGCCCTGATGGCGTCGAACAGTCTCGGGCCCCTCCTGTTCGACACCTCCCCGAGAGACCCCATTGTGCTCGGCGGGGTGGCGATCTCCCTTCTGGTTGTTTCACTTCTGGCCAGTGCCTTCCCAGCCTGGACAGCGGCCCGGACGGATCCAATGGGGGCTCTCAGGACCGAATGAGCGGAGTTGGCGCAACTCAGACCTCTCGGGGGTAGAAGAAGACGCACCCGGAGGCTCCAGGGGGAGGCTACCGCCGCCTCCGGATTTCTGGGTGGATCAGGGTACGGGAGGGGAGTGAGGGGAAGTCCCCGTCGAACCTGGGAGCCGACCATGAAGCGCTGGGCTCTGGCAACCGTGATCCTCTACATCCTGGTCGTGAGTGTCCTCGTCACGCCACCTCTCGTCCTGTTTTCCGGCCAGGATCGCGAGATCGTCTGGGCATTCTACGCGTTCTTCCTTCCGGTCCTTGCGCTCGTTCAGGCCGTCCTCCTGGTCGTGCCAGTGCGCACCCAGCAGGCCAGACCCGTTCCGCGGCGGACGGCGATGGTTTCGGGCCTGATCGGGGCTATCCCAATGGCGGTGCTGGTCGGGGCCTTCGCGTTCTTCGTGCTACTCATGCTCTTCGGGGAGGACGGAGCGGACACCTACATGCCAGAAGCCCCGACCCTCATCGGCCTCGGGGTGGTCTGGTTACTTTGGGGAGTCTTTTTCTACCGCGGGTTCTCGGCCGATGACCCGAACCGCATCACGTCGAGGATCTCCCGCTGGCTCTTGCGGGGGAGCATCCTGGAGATCCTGATCGCGATCCCTGCCCACATCATTTCCAGGCACAGGCAGGAGTGCTGCGCCCCGGGCTTCACGCTGTTCGGGATTGCCACGGGGTTGGCCGTGGCAGCCCTGGCGTTTGGCCCGGCTGTGTTCTTCCTCCTGGCGAGGCGAGTCGCGGCGAAGAAGAAGGCAGCCGCTACAACGGCCGAATCTTGATGTTCCGGTACCGGATCTCGTGTCCGTGGTCTTGGATACCGATCCGCCCGGTCATTGCCCGGGCATAGGCCGGATATGGCGCGAACTTGCTTTCGGCCACCAGGGCTTCCCATTCAGGAGAGAACAACTCGTACTCCACGGTCAACTGGCCGTTGAGCCAGTGTTCCACGTGGGTTCCGTCCACCACGATCCGGGCCTGGTTCCATTCTCCGATGGGCTTCGAAGCCCTGGTGGCGGCAGCGTGAAGATCGTAGTTGTCCCCCGTGAGATGGGTGTGCATGTCCATGGTGCCCATCTCGATATAGGCCGTGTCATCCAGGACCTGGAATTCCGGCGCCACCTGCCACAACCCCTCCTCCGGCCTCTCGGCCACCCGGTAGAAAACCCCGCTGTTTCCTTCCGGAGAGAGTAGGAATTCGAATCTGAGCTCGAAATTCGAGAATTCGGCTTCGGTGACGATGTCTCCGCCAGACCCTCCGGCCTCATCAGGCGCCATGACGATGAGATTCCCGTCGGCCACGCCCCAGCCGTTTTCCGGGAAGGAAGCCTGGTTGTACCCCCGCCACCCATCCGTCGATACGCCGTCGAACAACAGCTGCCATCCCGCTGCCACTTCCTCCGGCGAGAGGGAGTTGTGCGGAGGATCATCGGATGGCTCAGACTCGGAGGCGCTCTCCGGGGTCTCGCACCCCGGGAAGCACAGTGCCGGAATGAGGAGCGCCAGGAGTGCCCCCACTGTGAGTCTCCTCGAACGGCGCATCTCCCTGCTTCCCTGGAGTGGAGATGCTTCCTCCCAACGGGCTCCCCTATGCCAGTCGTTCATCGGACCTTCATCTCCTCCGGATCCCAACGCACGATCCGTTCTTCGAAGTGGCTGTCGTTGCATGCCAGGGCTGGGGCTGCGGCACGCATCCCGAATACCGCATCTTCCTTGACCTGGGTTCCATGCCTGACGCCTTCCAGGAAGTTCATGAAGTGGTCGTAGTGGGCTCCCCGATAACCGCGCTCCGCAATGTAGACGCTTTCAGCGGGTGGCAGCATCTGTTTCCTCTGGGCGCGCGCCTCCTCGACCTCACTCTGCTTCATCTGGTCGAACACGTCCGTGGCACCCACCAGCTTGTTCCGCCGAAGGATGACCTCGGTCCAGGTCACGTCCATCGCTCCCTCGTTCCCCACGAGGCGGAGAAATGTGCTTCCAGAGGTGCCGTCCACGAAGTTGACTCGCAGGGAGAGGTTGAAGGGCGGATGCTCGGCCGACTCGGGGTAGTCGAACATCCCCAGCAGCACATCCGGAACCTCGCGTCCGTCCCTCCAATATCGTAGCCCCCCTTGGGCCATGATGGTCTGGGGGCCCTTCGAGGACACCACGAAGTGGAGGCTGGAAAAGAGGTGGACGAACAGGTCCCCCGACACCCCGGTACCGTAGTCCCTGTAATTTCTCCACCGGAATATCCGCAGGGGATCGAATGGTCGCCGTGGGGCGTCTCCCAGGAACCGGTCCCAGTCCACCGTCTCTTCCGACGCGTCGTCCGGGACAGCGTACTGCCAGGCTCCCACGGGATCGTTCCGGGCCCAGAATCCCTCGGCATAGTTCAACTCCCCGATGGCACCGTCTTCGAAGAGCTCCTTGGCCTTCTCGTTTCCGAGGGAGCTCATCCCCTGGCTCCCAACCTGGAACGTATTCCGGGTTGCCGCCTGAGCTTGGATCACCTGGCGCCCCTGTGGAATGGCGTGGACCATCGGCTTCTCACAGTAAACGCCCTTCCCGGCTTGGAGAGCCTCGGTGGAGATCTTTGCGTGCCAGTGGTCCGGCGTGGCCACGATCACCGCGTCGACATCGTCACGTGCAAGAACCTCTCGAAAATCACGGGTGGTGAAGACGTCCTGGCCATGCTTCTCCTTCGCGGCGTCCAGACGTCCGTCGTAGCAGTCGCAGGCGGCCACCAACTTCACTCCCGGCAATTGAAGGGAGGTGTCCACGTCGGCCATTCCCATTCCGCCGGCCCCGATGATGGCGAGGTTGATCTGATCGTTGGGGCTGGTGTGACGGTGGAGTCGTGCCATCCCTTCCCGACGCTCCTCTGATGCGGAGAGGACGTGCGGAGTGGCACCCGCGGCCAGGGCAGCGGTGGCCAGTTTGCCGAGGAAGGAGCGGCGGGAGGTTCCCGGATACGGTCGGTGCCTCATGGTCTTGGTCTCCGTTGGGTTGCGGCTGTTCCCGCTCCATACTCCGGTCACATGAGGAGGGTGGCAAGATGGGAATCGAGGAAGGGCCCAGCGTCGAGGGTCAGGTCCTGGCCCGGGGTGCGTGCGCATGCGTAAACTCAACGGGACCGATATGACACTCTGTCGACCCTCTGATGAGGTGTTCCCAGCACTGGAGGAGCATCCGTGAGACGCTTATCCGGTACCCGAGAACGGGGCCCTCTAGCGGTCCTCGCCGTTCTCATGATCTGCACCTGCACTCCCGGCGGAGGTGAGAGAGGAGAACCCTCCGTGCAGGGAACTTCCCGGGAAGGAAAGGAGGCATCCGTGACCTCCGAGACGTTCGGCCGGCTCCCCGAGGGTACGGAAGTGTCCCTCATCACCCTGACCAACGCTGGGGGCATCGAGGTCAGGGCCATGACCTATGGCGGAATCGTCCTCTCCCTCAAGGTGCCCGATCGGAACGGGGTCTTGGGGGATGTGGTTCTCGGGTACGATTCCCTGGAGGGGTATCTTGAGGAGACGCCCTATTTCGGTGCCATCATCGGCCGGTACGGAAACCGGATCGGTGGGGCCGGATTCGAGCTGGATGGCGTCCGGTACGATCTGGCTCCCAACGACGGACCGAACCACCTCCACGGTGGGGTAGTGGGTTTCGACAAGGTCGTCTGGGGGGCGGAAACCTTCCGGACCGAGGAAGGGGTGGGGGTCGTCTTCTCCAGGACCAGTCCTGATGGTGAGGAAGGATATCCGGGGAACCTGGACGTGCGGGTTACCTATACCCTTACCGACGACGACGAGCTGGTCTTCGACTATCTGGCCACGACGGATGCTCCCACCCCGGTCAACCTCACCCAGCACACCTATTTCAACCTCGCCGGGGACGGAAGCGGGGACATTCTGGGGCACCGGCTCACGCTGAACGCCGGACAGATCACCCCGGTGGACGAGGGCCTGATTCCCACCGGGGAGCTGGTTTCCGTTGAGGGCACGCCTTTCGATTTCCGAACTCCGCGGGAGATCGGCGGAGGGATAGGGGCCGATCATCCTCAGATCGCCTTCGGCGGAGGGTACGATCACAACTGGGTGTTGAGTCGCGAAGGCGTGGCTCCCGGGGATCTGGCTCTGGCCGCCCGTGTGGAAGAACCGGGTTCGGGCAGGGTTATGGAGGTCCTCACGACGGAACCCGGCCTTCAGTTCTACTCCGGGAATTTCCTGGACGGGAGCATCGTCGGGAAAGGTGGTGTCGCCTACCAGCACCGGTTCGGTTTCTGTCTTGAGACGCAACACTTCCCCGACTCCCCCAACAAGCCCGGATTTCCTTCCACGATTCTGCGCCCCGGGGAGGAGTACCGAAGTCGGACGACCTACCGGTTCCTCGTGAACGCCCCGGGGTGACGGGGCCTTGGGCGGACGAATAGGGGGATCCCGGAGGGTGGCTCGGTGGGGCGCGGGGACCTAGACTGAATCCCTCTCTCCCGCACGGCTTGGCACCAAGGGTGGCGAATGAGATCTCTCGAGCCTGTCAGTCATTTAGGAGCCCTTCTCCTGGCCGGGCTTCCCCTGATCTCCTGCGTCGGCGATCCAATAGGCGACCTCATCGAACACCGGGAGCTCCTCGATGGCTTCGACTGGTGGGACAACCGGGATTGGTCCTGGTACGAGGAGAACATTCCTTTCATCGAGACGCCGGATCCCGAGCTGGATGCCACCTACTACTACCGATGGGAGCTCCTCACCAAACACCTCGTGTACGGCTCACCCGAGACGGGTTACACCCTTACCGAATTCATCCACCGGCCCTTCTGGTCGGGAGCCTACGGGGCGATCTCCTGTCCCTTGGGCCACCAGGCCTATGAGCTCCGATGGCTGAAGAATCGGCGAATCATAGAAGACTTTGCCCGATACTGGTTCGAGACGCCCGGGGCCGAGCCACGGAGCTACTCCAACTGGTATGGCGACGCCATGTGGGCCACGTACGAAGTCCTCGGGGATAGAGGGCTTCTCGAGGTTGTCTTTCCACACATGGAAGCCCAGGTGGCGGGCTGGACGGAGGAACGCTGGGACCCGGAACACGAGATGTATCGGTGGGTGGGGGCCTGGGACGGGATGGAGACCAACATCAACTCCCGGCTGACCGACGATCAGTTCGGGGGAGCCGAGGGATACCGGCCCACACTCAACAGCTATCTATTTGCCGACATGCTGGCCGTTTCCGAGGCAGCTCGTCTCTTTGGAAAGGAAGAGAGGGGTGCGGAATACCGGGCCCGGGCCCTGGCCTTGAAAGCACGGGTTCAGGAGGAGTTGTGGGATGCCGAAAGGAGCTTCTTCTTCCACCAATTCGCATCAGACGAAAAGGACGGGATCCAAGCCAAGAGCCTTACCTACGAGACCGGGCCCTTTGCCGGAAACCCCCATGGGAGAGAGCTTCTGGGATACGTCCCCTGGCAGTTCGGACTCCCGGACTCCGGGTACGAGGAAGCGTGGAGCTTCCTTATGGACCCGGACTACTTCTGGGCACCGTTCGGCCCGACGGGAGTGGAGCAGGGAGACCCCCAGTTCCTCGTATCCCCCCGGTGTTGCGTCTGGAGTGGCAACGCCTGGCCCTACGCGACCTCCCAGACGCTCACGGCCATGGCCAACCTCCTCAACGACTATGACCAGGACGTCGTGGACAGAACGGACTACTTCACCCTACTCACTACCTACGTCCGAAGCCATCGGCAGGGCGGGCGGCCCTATCTGGCCGAAGCGTCGGACCCGTTCACCGGGTCTTTCAGCGGCCACAACACGTTCTACCACTCGGAGCACTACCTCCATTCAGGGTTCATCGACCAGGTGATCTCCGGCCTCATCGGCATCAGGCCGAGAGCCGACGACACCCTCCAGGTGAACCCCCTCGTCCCGGAAGACTGGGGATACTTTGCATTGGAGGGAGTGGAGTACCACGGGCACGACCTGCGGATCTTCTGGGACCGGGACGGGAGCCGGTATTCGCAGGGCCAAGGCCTGGCGGTTTTCCTGAACGGGATCGAGATCGCAAGACGGCCGGAGCTGGGGGAAATCCGGATCGCGGTCCCTCCGCCCGTTGTCTCGGCCTCGGCGCCTCGCCTCAACAACTACGCCGTGAACAATCACGGGGAGCATTTTCCCCACGCTTCGGCGTCGGCGTCCCATTCCCTCTTTCCCCCCTTCTACGCCGTGGACGGGCACCGCTGGTACCATCCATCTCCCCCGAACCGTTGGGTAGGGAGCGTCACCGAGACGGACCCGGACGGGGGGCCTGATCCGATCTGGTACCAGGTCGATTACGGGACCCCTCGCCCCCTGTCGGAGGCCGTCCTCTATTTCCTGGACGATGTAACCGGCCCCTCCGTCGAAGCTAACCGGCCCCTCCGTCGAAGCCGTGGGAGAGGAGGGGGCCTCGGGATTCCCGCTGGCTGCGGCCACAGCAGAGCTCAAAGCCGGCCCACCGGACACATATGCGCTTGAATACTGGGATGGCGAAGGTTGGGTCGAGGTCCCGGGGCAAGTTCGCTCCCCTCGCCGTCCGTCCGGGCGCAGGTCCAACACCATATCGTTCCCGGAGCTCCAGACCGAGAAACTCCGGGTGCTCATGACTC
>JBDHCH010000013.1:0-57494 GCA_039592115.1 Gemmatimonadota bacterium
TGAAGGAGGGCCACGCGCCTCCTGAGATGTGTTCGAAACCCCATCGGGTATCGGGTCTACTGAAAGGACGCCGCGACAGCGGCTCCAAAGCGCCCCTGGAGGCGTGAAGATGAAAAGAAACAGGCCGTTCCTCATCGCCATCGCGGTGGCCATCTCCTCGGTCTCCGCCCTCCCTGCCCATGGTCAGCAGGGAGGGGGAGAGGCCAGAAACGGCGCCCTGCGAGTGTACCTGGAATGCGGGACATTCAGCTGCGACTCCCGTCATTTTCGGACCGAGATCACCTATGTGAACTGGGTCCGGGACGTCCAGGACTCCCAGGTTCACCTGATCATGACCGGGCAGGCTACCGGGTCGGGATATGAGGTTCTGATGGACTTCATCGGCCGGGAGGACCTGGGGGGGTTCGACGACGAGCTTACGTACTCCTATAGCAACACCGACACCGACATAGTTCGGCTGGAAGGCGTGACAGGAGTCGTAGCCGTCGGGTTGGCGCGGTACGCACTCCTCCACGGGCAGGAGGGGCCGTTCACCGTCGGGATCCCGGACGCCCGCGAGCTGGTGCCGGACCTCCCTCCCGGGCTCCAGGGGGATGTGGAGGACCCGTGGGACTACTGGGTCTTCAGGATCGGTGCGGACGTCGACTACGAGAAGGAGGACCTGGACAATGAGCGCCAGGCCTCCGCGAACTTCAGCGCGAACCGCACAACGGAATTGTGGAAGACCTCCGCGAACTTCAGCGCGAACCGCACAACGGAATTGTGGAAGATCTCCGTCTCCGGTCGGGGTTCTTTCAGCCTGAGAGAGGGTCAGTACTCGGACGGGTCCACCTTCGAAGATCAACGCGAGGAGGGGTCCGTGGACGGGCGGGTCTTCTACTCCCTGTCGGAAGACTGGTCCGTGGGAGTCGAGGCTGGGGCTTCCACCTCGACTCGAAATAACCAGGACTTGGGGGGGCAGGTGGGTGGTGGTGTCGAGTATTCCTTCTTCCCATACGAAGACTGGACTCGGCGGCGCATGACCCTGCAGAGCTTGATCCATGCGCGATACTACGATTACGAAGAAATCACCCAGTTCAACAAGACCACGGAGACGGTTTGGGAAGGCTCAGTTCGATGGGGCCTCGGGTTCCGGCAGCCCTGGGGCACCGCGAACCTCAACGCCACGGCGGAAGCGTTCCTTCATGACCCGGCGGAGCTCTACAGGCTCTCCCTGGGTGGGCGGATCAGCATACGGCTCATGCGGGGGTTGGAGTGGAACATTAACGGGAACGTCTCCAAGATCCGGGATCAGATCTACATCCCCCTGGAGGAGTTGTCCCAGGAGGACATTCTTTTGGGAAGGCGGCAGTTGCCCACCAACTCCAGGTTCGAGATTTCCACCGGCCTTTCCTTCACCTTCGGGTCGATCTTCAACAACGTGGTGAACAACCGGTTCGGATACACTGGCGGTGGACGGGGAAGGTTCTTCTAGACAAAGGCTTCAACTGTGGGGTTCGGGCCCCCCAGGGGCGTTGACCTGTGGTCTCCTCGGCGGTTCCGCGGAGGATCGTCGGGAATCAGCCACGCGACAGCCGTAGACGAGGATGCTATCGAGTTCCCTGAGAGTACTGCTCCTTAGCCTCACGGTCTTTCTCTTGGGTGCCATCCTGGTTTTCCTGGGAATTGAGTGGGAAAGCCGGCGCGCCCTCGGGGTAGGGATTGGCGGAGTGTTCATCTCCGTTGCCGGCTTCTCAGTAGGCTCCTTCCTGAGTCGGAGTAGGCAGGACCCCCTGGAACAGCGTCGGGAACAACGCCTCTGGAAGAGTGGCCCTCTGGGCCGGAAACGGCTGGAGGGCCGTCGGAAGATCCGTTGAAAGCCTCCCTGAACACAGTTCTGAGAATCGTGGCTGATACGTACGGAAACTTTCGCGAACTGGCTGGGGCCGAGAAAGAGGGGGAGGCGTGGACCCGGGAGTACCGCGATCGGGGATCGGGGACTCTCGTCATGGCTCCTCACGGTGGCTGGATCGAGCCGTTCACGTCTGAGTTGGCTGAGGCCGTGGCTGGCTCCGATCTATCCTACTACACCTTCAGGGCTGTGAAGCGTGGCGAGAACCAGCGGCTCCACCTCACCAGCCATCGGTTCGACGATCCTCTGGCATTGAAGGCGGTAGGTCGTGCGCTGCGGGTGTTGGCAATCCACGGGGAGGCGAGCCGGGAGGCGGCCTTCGTTATGGTTGGTGGAGGTTGGGAGGAGTTCGCCGAGGTCTTGAGGGTTTCTCTGGCGGAGGCGGGGTTTGCCATCCGGAGGCCCAGACAGGGACTCGCCGGCCGACGCCCGACGAACATCTGCAACATGGGCCGTCTTGGGCCAGGCGTGCAGCTGGAGATTAGCGAGGCCCTCAGGAGAGAGCTACGCGACGATTCCGCCAAGATGGAAGACTTTGTGGAGGTCGTGCGGCGCGGTATCCTGGAGATGGGCGGCGGGGCGACCCCATGAACGAGGGGGGCCAGGGGTTCCCGGATTGGATCGTGGGGGCTCTGCGAGGAGTCGCCGATCCTCGGCGCAGGGAGGCAACCTCCAACTATTTTCCCACCGCCATGGAGATTCTCGGGGTCCCGGTGCCTGGAATCCGGAAGACGACCCGGCGGCTCCACGGGGAGTTGAAGGGGGCCCCTCCGACGACGGTCCTGGAGCTGGCTTTCCTTCTGAATGAGGTTCCGATTCACGAGGTTCGGCAGTTGGCTTACGAGCTTCTGAGCCTGCGGGAGGACGCCAGAGCCCTTCTTGGCATTCGGAAGGTCCGGTCACTGGGCAAGGGCAACGACAACTGGGCATCCGTTGATGCGTTCTCGGTGCTGGTTTCGGGTCCGGTCTGGCGGGAGGGGGGTATCCCCGACCGGGAGGTGGCGGCCTGGACCTCATCGAGAGACAGGTGGTGGCGGCGGACGGCCCTGGTGTCCACGGTTCCCCTGAACATGCCCTCCCGCGGAGGGGCGGGGGATGTCGACCGGACCGTGGGCATATGCGATCGGTTGGCCGGCGACTCCGATCCCATGGTGGCGAAAGCTTTGTCCTGGGCCCTTCGCTCCCTGATCCATGTAGATAGGGATGCAGTCGAGGGGTTCCTGGGCACCCACGACAGCGTGATCCCGGCCCTTGTCCGGAGGGAAGTACGGAATAAGCTTGAAACCGGGCGCAAACTCCGGCGTACTTGAAGGAAGGTCTGCCCAAGTGGGGGGTGTCCCCCCTTCTCCATCCGCAAAGAAACGAGGTACTGATGAACCGCGCCTGGGCCCTCCCGGCCATTCTCATGATCTTGATCCCCGGCACGGGTGCCCACGGTCAGGACGCCCCGGCGGTTCCACCAACGTCCGGTACTCTCTCCGTGTCTTTCTACCTCCCGGGAGGGGGGGGAGGGGGGATCGGAGTCTGGCGACAGATGGGAACGAGATACAGCCTCGGGCTCGAGATGGAGGGTGCGTATAACAAGCAGAAGAGAAAGGTGTTCAACCAGGCGGTGTCCGTGGAAGGGGAGGGGCGGACGCGATCCATTCTCGTTGGACCTTCCCTGAAGCGGTACTGGGACCCGACTGCACGGGTAGCCCCGTTCCTCTATCTCCACACCGGGTTCGGCTTCTCCGAGGTAGACACCAAAGCCACCGGGGACGCCGGCAACTCGAGCCAGGGCGGTCATGCATTTTTCACCCGCATCCGGCCAGGTATCGGGGCCGACTGGTTTCCTCTCGCCGGAGTGAGTATCGGGGGATATGTGGGCTTCGAGTACGGATATGATTTTCAGAAGTCCGATAGCCCGGACGCTACCGCTAAGACCTGGACGACGAATATCGATACGCTCACCTCGGGTCTTCGCCTCAACCTCTACTTTTGAGCCCATCCACCCATCCGAGACTGGAAATCCCCCGGGGACGACCCCTAGAATGGGTACAGGGAAGGGCTTTCGGATCCGCCGAAAGGCGGTGTATCGCCTGAACGGGGGAGAAATAATGAAGAAAGGCTCCTGGGTAGGTGAAGGCCTGGCCACAGGCCTGATCGGCTATGTGACCGTTGTGGTGCTCTTTGCCGTCTTGAACCTGAGCGCGGGTGAGGAGGTCTTCCACACGGCTGCCATTCTCGGATCGGCTCTCTTTTTCGGTGCGGGGGAAGCTGGGAACGCAGTGGGAGGACCGGCCCCGGTAATCGCATACAACGGTGTGCATATGACCGTGTCACTGTTGATCGGCATGGGTGCGGCTTGGCTCGTATTTCAGGCCGAGCGGAACCACCCGATCTGGTTCGTAGTGTTCTTCATCTTCCTCGCGGGTTTCATCTTCAGCATCGCGCTGGTGGGGGTGTTCGCAGCGGAACTGGCCGGGCTTCTCTCCTGGCCTGCGATCCTCGTGGCGAACCTGGCGGCTGGAGTAACGGCCGGCGGGTTCCTCTGGTGGCGTCACGTCCAACTCCTGGTGGAGCTGGCTGAAGAGGACTAGAAGGCCGTCCCCGCATCCCCGACGAAGAAGCCCCTGGGCAGCTGGTCCGCCCGGGGGCTTTTCCGTTGTTGGGGATTGCGTTTGACTCGGAACGTCAGCGCCGACTCAGCCCTCCTAGGATGTACGTAGCGACCGCATCGATGTCCTTCGCAGGAAGGCCCTCGAGACCCCAGTGGGGCATCCCCTCGGAGGTGCCGACGAAGACCTGCTCCCGAATCCCCTCCTTGTCATCGGCGAAGATCCAATCCGGCTCCCGGAAAGAAGGCGGCCTGAGGGTGTCCCCCCCGCGAACGAACCCGGCATCGCCCAGCCCCCGGTCGCCGTGACACCTCAGACAGCTGAAGCGGTAGACGACCTCTCCCCTGTCGAGAGCGGCTTGCTCGGATTCCCAGGTGATCGTATCGAAGGCGGTGGGGTCGTATGCCTCCCTGGCATCTGCCATGGAGGTGGCCGCGGTGTCGCCGGCGGCCTCTTCCTGAGCAGGCTCACCCGGAGCACAGCCCGAGAAGAAGGCGGCAACGGCCAACGGGATGGCGATCCAGCGCATGATGTCCTCACGGTCGAAAGGGTGCATGAAACGACAGCGCTTGCCAGGGCGAAGATACGCCGGTGGTGTGGTTTCCTTCAAGTCAAAAAGCGGTATCGGAGTCGATGGGTACTCGGAGGCGCAGCTACGGTGCCCAGCGCTTGCCCGGCCTCGTTCGGATCGGCCCCCATCTGTGACCGGGCCGCGGCTCCTCTGGCCTTTGCGGAAGATCCGGCGTCCTCTCAGTTGGGTGCACTCCTCCCTCACGGACGCCCACGCAGCCGGAATCGCCACTTTCCTCAGGGCTTCAGTGTGATCCTTCGTCTCGAGGCGCGAGGTCGGAGCCGCAGGACTTACAGAAGGCCGCGTCCCTTTCGTGGTCGTCCTGGCCGCACTTCCCACACCTGAGGAGCGGGGGCGACTTCTGGACCTGGTGGGCCAACTCGACGGTCACGATCCCCGTGGGCACGGCGATGATGCCGTATCCCATGATCATCACCAGAGCTGCCACCGCCTGACCAAAGGGGGTCTCAGGCGCGATGTCCCCGTATCCCACGGTGGTCAGCGTGACGATGGCCCAATACACGCCTCGAGGGATTGAAGTGAATCCGCTCTCCGGCCCCTCGATGAGGAACATCAGGGAGCCCACGACCACCACGATCGTGAGTACGGTAAACAGGAAGACCGTGATCTTGTATCGACTGGCGCGGAGGGCGAGGACCAGGGTCCTTGCTTCCCCGACGTACCTCGCCAACTTGAGGACCCGGAACACCCGAAGGACTCTAAGTATCCTGATGACAATCAGATACTGCCCTCCAGGCATAAGGAGACTCAGGTAGGTCGGAAGGACCGCAAGGAGGTCGATCACACCGAAGAAGCTGAGGGCGTAACCGAAGGGGCGCTTCACCGAGAGGATCCGTAGGAGGTATTCCACGGTGAACAGAAAGGTGAATACCCATTCTGCTCTCAGGTAGGCGAGATGGTGGCTTGCGGAGAACGATGCCACGGAATCCAACATGACTACGCCCACACTGGCGAGGATGGCGACAATCAGGAGGACGTCGAAGGTTCTCCCCGCCTTTGTTTCGTGGCCGAAGATGACCTCGAATGCCCGAGCCCTCCATCCGGACTCTCGAGCCGGGCTTTGTGTCGGTCTCATATAAGGCGTTCCGAGCCTTTCAGATGTCGTGGAGGCCTGTTCTCCGCTTCCGATCAAGGAGTGATGTCGGGGCGGTATCGACCCATGAATGCCAGGAAGCGAGATACTTCCAACATGTCCTCGCCTGTGAACGCGATGGTGTGGCTGTCCACACGATCTACGATGGAGAGGTAGGCAAGCAGCTCGGCCGGCAAGTAGTTCTTGAAGCTGACCTCGACCCTGATGGGCTCCTCCAACCGATACGGCTGGAAATCATCCAACCGACCCAATGCCGCCGAGACCCTCTCGAAGATGATCTCCCGGCCCACCTCGGGCATTACTGTCGTTGCGGAGTGGAACCCGTGACTCCACTTCAAAACCGCTCCTTCCACGTCGCCCAGGAGGGTCGTGGCCTCCTCGATGATGGCGTCGTCTCCGGAGATCATCACCACCGGCACCCCGAAATGGCCTGCGATGGCCGCGTTGATCGCGGCCTCCGGGACGGCCACACCGTTCAGCTTCACTCCTGTAAGGGTCCCGCTGGACATGGTGTGGGCTCGAACCCCAGTGGAATTCGTGGTGCTGGCGTGGTAGCCGATGAACAGCACGGCGTCGAAGGATTCGTCGATTCCTTGCATCATCATCAGGGGGCGAGGCCAGGAGCGAACGAGGAGGACATCGGAGGGGAGGAGGTCCAGGAGGATGTTCTCGCCGTTTCCGTGGGAGTCGCTCACCACGATCTCGGTAGCACCTGCTTCCTTGGCGGCCCGAATCGCTGTGTTCACCTCTGCAGTAAGCCACTCCCTGGCTTTCTGGTATTCGAACCCGGTAGGCCCGAGGTGGTCTCCGGTAACGACTCCGACGACGCCCTCCATGTCCACGGAGATGTATACCTTCAAGCCCGCCTGACCCCGAACAGCCTGAGGGGGGAGGAGGCAGAGGGCGAGGAAGAGCAGTCGTAGGGTTCGCATGGTTGTTCCTCGGTGGTGTGGATCACGGTGGGAATAGGGGGTCTGAGCCCACCCGGAACGCATAGCGCGTCGGCCCCTGTCCCGGGCGGGGAACGGGAAGACACTGGCTTGACCTTACAGCGGCGACCCGAGTTCGACCAGGGTAGGGTGGCCAGGGATTGCGGCACCGGGTCCATAGGCCCCTTTTCCGGAAGGGGCCGCCCACAAGGGAGCCCAGCGGGCCGACCAGAGGAGCTTTCGTGAGACGGATTCACCTGATTTCCGGGTACTACCTTTCTTCGCCTGTCTTTCTGCTGTTCGGGCTCTGGTGGGGATGGGAGGTCCGGGTTTCATTCCTCCCGGATCTGCGCACCCGTTTTCTTTATTACCTCTTCATCAGCGGGTTGGGACTTCTCACCCATTTCAGGCCGGCTTCGGGACCGTGGGTGGCGATGGGAGAGAGCACCCTCAACCTCGTACTGATCCTCCTCTGGATCCTCCTTCCGATCTACACGCTGCCGACATCAGACCTGGGAAGCGGGGGGGCCGAGGTGCCCTACACCGTAGGTGAAGTGCTGGTGAACGGCCTCCTGGCGGGATCCTTCTTCCTGGTCGGGTTCTACCAAGCCCAGGGGATCATCGTGGACCGTCTGCCCTGGCTCGGAGGCCGAAAGGGAAAGGGCCCCGGAACCCTCTAGGGGCCCCGGGGCCTGATCTTGGACCGGTCGGCCCGGCTCCACGAGCGGCGACCGCGGCGACTGGGTCGTCCACCCGCCTGGAGGTCGGTCTCCTCAGACCTCCCTGGCCTGGCCGGAGACGTGCTCTCCGATGAGGATCTTCCCGATTTCGTCTCTCTGGATCTGGTTCGTGCCCTCATAGATCTGAGTGATCTTGGCGTCCCTCATGTATTTCTCGATTGGGTAGTCCCGCATGTAGCCGTACCCTCCGAAGACCTGAACGGCATCCGTCGTCACGTCCATGGCGATATCACCGGCGAAGCACTTCGCCATGGCCGAATACATGGTGGGGCGGAGCTTCGAGCCCGAATCGATGTGCCGGGCAACGGAATAGATGAGGGCCCTGGCGGCCTCCACTTTCATGGCCATGTCGGCCATCATGAATCGGAGACCCTGGAAGGAGGACACCGGGTGGCCGAACTGCCGGCGGCCGATCGCGTAATCCACTGCCAGATCCAGCGCACCCTGGGCGATCCCCAATCCCTGTGCACCTACTCCGGGACGGGAGGCGTCGAAGGTCTTCATCGCAGTGATGAACCCGGTGCCTTCGCGGCCCAGGAGGTTTTCAACTGGGACCCTGCAGTCCTCGAAGATGAGCTCCCGCGTCGCGGAGGCGCGGATGCCCATCTTGTCTTCTTTCTTCCCGAAGCTGAAGCCAGGGGTGTCCTTCTCGACCACCAATACACTGGCGCCCCTCGGGCCCTTTTCGGGATTGGTGAGGGCGACCACGGTGTAGATCTCCGCTTCACCGCCGTTGGTGATCCACTGCTTGGTTCCATTCAGAACGTAGTGATCACCGTCTCGGATGGCCGTGGTCCGGATCCCCCCTGCATCCGAACCGGCCATGGGCTCGGTGATGGCGAAGGCGCAGAGGCGCTCTCCGGAGGCCACACCAGGGAGAAAACGCTGTTTCTGTTCGTCGTTGCCGGCGATGAGAATGGGAAGGACGCCCAGGGCGGTGCCGGCGAAGGAAAGCGCGATCCCACCGCAGGCCTTGGAAAGCTCCTCGGTGACCAGGACCATGTTCATGGTCATCGTTCCCCCGAAACCCCCGTATTCTTCCGGGATCAGGATGCCGAAGAGGTCGACTTCGGCCATCTTCTTCACCACCGGCCAGGGGAAGTCCCCGTTCACGTCATATTCCGCTGCCACTGGACGGAGCTGCTCGTCCGCGATGGTCCGGGCCAGCTCTTGAATGGCCTGTTGTTCTTCCGTCAAAAGGTAGTCAAGCACTTCCGTGTCTCCTTACATCCTCGAATGGTGGTGTCGTCACTCTTTGGCTTCGGGCCAGAGCAGGGGGTGCTGCACAAATACTTCTCCGCCCTCGAATATGATTCGGACCTGATGCTCCGGGATGACCGTGCCGAATGAGCTTACCTGAAACCGACCTGAGAGTGAACCCGGGGTGGCAAGCTGCCTCAGAAGGTCGATGAGAAGGACGGCGTCCAGGTTCACTTCATCCATGGCCAGCTCCACCGCACCCTCCCCTGTGGCCTTCGCCACGCAATCTCCCTCGGGATACAGGCCCTCGAAGGTGTCGGCCAGCTCCTGGAGCCTCTCGGCTGCCGCGATGGCGTTATCCGCCCCGAGAGACACAACGCCGTTCAACCGTTGGATCTCCGGATCGATGAGGATCTCTGTGCCGCCCTCGTAGGGCTGCCGGGTTGCCTGCTTGAAGCTCGGGTGGGCCCACCTGATGTGTATCGCTCCGCCGGATTCCACCCTGAGCCTGATCAATTGCCCGTGCTCTTCCTCGGTGTGCACGAAGAAGGAACCCCCGGGGATCCCACCATGGAAATCGGCGGGTATCTCCGCAAAGAGTCGTACCAACTCGCATGCGATGGCCGGGAGATGGTGGGAGGATGTGGGCTCCACATGGCGTACGACGATGGCGCCGGTGGGCGGGTCGTACTCCAGCCATTCTCCAGGAACCTGGCTGAGCCTGTCCGCCACCTCCTGGGGGAGCGCGCCGAGGTCCACCCGGCCGAGGCATCCCTGATCGTAGAACATGCACCTTCCTTTGCTCTCATGGTTCCCAACCGCCGTAACGATAGGGGATGGGCCCTTTCCTGTCACGATGTCGTGGTCACGCCGTGCGGTGGAATCCGTGAGGACGGGGACCTACATTTCTTCGTCTGCGCCGAACTTGGCCCTCAACAGAGGATGGATGCCGGTGAAAGAAGCACAAGATCAACTCATTCAGGCCATCGCGAAGAACGATGCCTTCAGGGTTCAGGCTCTTCTGAGCGAAACTCCCGGGCTGTTGAGCGCCAGGGATTCGGAAGGACGGACGCCCATCCTCCTCTGCCTCTACTTCGGCCACGAAGAGCTGGCGCACCTGGTACGGGAGCGAGCACCTCACCTGGATCTCTTCGAGGCGTCCGCCATGGGAGACCTGGAAGCCGTGAGAGGGCATCTCGAGGGGTCGACGGATGGCGCCAACGCTGTCGCACCCGACGGGTTCGGAGCCTTGGGCCTGGCTGTCTTCTTCGGACGTCAGGAGGCCGCGGAGCTTCTGCTGGACGCAGGGGCTGATCCCAACACCCCAGCCTCGAACGATTCCAAGGTGTCTCCCATCCACAGCGCCGCCGCCCATCGGGATCCGGAGCGATCCAGTCACCTCTGCCGACTACTGCTGGAGAGAGGCGCGAACCCCAATGTGACCCAGGCCGGAGGGTGGACCCCCCTCCACCAGGCCGCGGCGCATGGCCGGAAGGGGATCGTCGAGCTCCTCCTGGCTCATGGAGCATCGCCCGAGGCCGTGAGCGACGATGATCGGACTCCCGCGCAGATGGCCGAAGCGAAGGGTCACGCTGAGGTACAGGCTCTCCTTGCCTAGGCCGGTAGGTCGGCCCCATCGCCAAGGGAGACGCCTTCGCGCATGAAACGCAGAATCTTCAAAGTTGGAGAGGCTAACGCCCTCCTCCCCCACCTGACGGAGGTCCTGGGAAGAATCCAGGACCTCCGCGAGGTCGTGGAAGAGCGGAACGACCACCTGAAGATTCTGGATGTCATCTGGGGGAAGGCGGTTGCGGAGCCGGAGAATCCGGACCATGCGGAGTACCGGAAACACCGCAGGGCAATTGGGCGGGCGGTGAAAGAGATCGAGCGACTGATCCGGGAAGACATCCTGGAGGTCGGAGTGCGGTTCCCCCAGGGGGGGTTGGAGCATGGGCTCCTGGATTTCCCAACCCGGCTGGACGGGCGTTGGGTGTTTCTCTGCTGGCAGGTAGGGGAGCCGGAGATCCAGGCCTGGCACGAAGTCGAGGGAGGATTCGCTGGGCGCAAGCCCATGACACCGGAGTTGGCACGGCGCATGGGGCAATCGGGCTCTGAGGAGCTTCCCCGGGGCCCCGGACATGCCTCCTGAGGTCGGCAGAGAGGGGAGGAAGACCCTGGGAAGGGGGCTCCCCACCGGGAGGGACATCCGAGGGGTCGTTGCTTTGGCGATTCCGGTAGTGGCCGTCCAGGTGGGGATGATGGCCATGGGGGTGGTGGACACGATCATGGTGGGACACTACTCCGCTGCCGATTTGGCCGCCGTGGCCCTGGGAAACCTCTACTTCTTCTCCGCAGTGGTCTTCCCCATGGGAGTCCTGATGGCTCTGGACCCTGTGGTCTCCCAAGCGGTGGGGGCGGGAGACCACCCTGCGGTGGGTAGAGCGCTTCAGAGGGGCGGAATCCTGGCTTTGGTGCTGGGCGTCCCTGCCGCCCTGGCCCTCCTCCCGGGAGAGCCGCTTCTGAGGGTCCTACGCCAACCGGTGGATGTCGTACCGGTCGCCGGGGGGTACGCACTGGCTGCCCTCCCGGGCGTCTTTCCCTTCCTGGCGTTCATCGTATTCCGGCAGACGCTGCAGGCCATGGGTCGGGTCGCCCCCATCGTCTTCACGATTGTGCTGGCCAACCTGGCCAACCTCCTCTTCAACTGGGTTCTGATATTCGGCCGCTGGGGTTTCCCGGCTCTCGGGGCTGTGGGGTCCGGGTGGGCTTCGAGTCTCTCCCGGTGGCTCATGCTTGCTGGTCTACTCGCGTTCTCGTGGCCCCTCCTGAAAGGGTATCTCCGCCCGGTCCGGAGGGAGGTACTCCTCCTCCGGCCGCTTGCCCGTATGGTGCGACTCGGATCCCCCATCGGCATTCAATTCGGCCTGGAATATGGGGCCTTCGGCGCTACTGGCCTCCTCATGGGGTGGCTTGGCACGGTCGCCATGGCAGGGCACCAGGTGGCGCTCAACCTGGCCTCTCTGACCTTCATGGTTCCCCTCGGGATCTCTCAGGCTACCGCGGTTCTCGTCGGCCAGGGCGTTGGCCGGGAGGATCCGCCGGGGGCACGGCGAGCCGCGGGTGCCGGCCTCCTCCTGGGTCTCGTGTTCATGACCGTTACGGCCATGATCTTCCTTTTCTCGCCCGGCCTTCTCGCGAGGATCTATACCGGGGAAGCAGCTGTGCTGGCCCTCGCCGTGGCACTGATCCCCCTGGCCGGAGTGTTCCAGGTCTTCGACGGCCTCCAGGTGGTCGCCTCCGGTGTCCTCAGGGGAATCGGGGATACCCGCTCCCCGATGCTGTTGAATCTCCTCGGATTCTGGTGTATAGGAATGCCTGTGGGACTCTGGTTGGGGTTCGGAACCCCGATGGGGCCACGGGGACTATGGTGGGGCTTGGTGCTCGGGCTGGCTGCAGTGTCCCTGTTGCTCCTCGTGAGGGTTCGAGTACGCATGGGGCAGGAACTGCGGCGGATCGACATGGACAGGGCATGAAGCCCACCAGGTCTCGCAGCGGGGGCGGGGCTGCTCACCCCACCGGTTCCGGAACCCATTGGAATGGAGGGCCCGATGCCCAGAAAAGACCATGAGCTTTGGATCGAGACACCCCAGGGCGGTTGGTTCTTCGTAAATGCACTCCTGGTGGCACCGGAGCTGGTCGTGCTCTTCCCCCTCACCCTGCAGTTCCTGGTTGGATTGATCGCCGCGGAGCGAGCGCCGTCCCCCTTCCTGGACACGATTCCCTTCGTGGCTTCCAGGGCCATCCCGTTCCTGGGGTGGCTCCTCGTGATCCCTATCTGGACGACGATCAAGAACCTCAGGATGGAAACGGCCACACTCCCGCGGGTTGCCCTGGGAGCCTTTCTCCTGATCCACGCATCCTTCCTGGGTTACACGGTCTTCGCCTGGGTTGGGTAGGGTACCGGGCACCGGACGGAAGAACGGGAGCTCGGAACCGACTGAAATGGACCAGGAGCCTGTCCCGGGAATGGGGCGAGCCGCGTTACCGGCGCCAGGGGACCAGATGCAAGGCGGGACTCCGAACGCAGATGGTGGAGCTCCTCTGGGGGCTCGCCAGTGGTTCCGGGTCAAAAATCTCCCACCATCGTGATCTCCGGGACGAGCTCGTGGCCGGTTTCCCGCAGGACCGTGTCCCGGGCGACCTCGATCAGCTTCATCACATCGACAGCCGTGGCATCCCCGAGGTTCACGATGATGTTGGCGTGACGCGGGAAGATCTGTGCGTTTCCTTCCACGAGGCCCTTCAAGCCGCATTCGTCGATGAGTCGTCCCGCCCCGATCCCCTGGACCTTCCTGAAGATGGACCCAGCCGAGGGGAGGGTGAGAAGGTCCGGATGCCGCTCCGAACGCCACCGGAGGTTCTCCTCGATGATCTCCCGGAGCCGGTTCGGATCCTCATCCTGGAGCCGGAAGGTCACCGAGAGCACGACATCTCCCCTGGTGTGGAGGATGCTGAAGTCGTACCCGAACCGGAAATATTCCTTGGCCACCGTGAGGAGCTCGCCTTCCTCCGAGAGGATCTCCGCCGACTCCACTACCTCTTCGATGAACACCGTCCGCTCCCTCTGGGGAGCCGGCGAAAGGAAGTGGAGATTCTGCCAGATGGCCCCTCCGACGGTGGATGGGATACCGGCGAAGTGATGGAGACCGCCAAGCCCACGTTCGACGGTGGAATGGATCAGATCAGGGAAGATCTCGACACCCGCCCCCGTCCGCACACGGGCTCCCTCGAGGAATTCCTGACCACCGACCTCGCTCTTGATCACGAGGCCCCTGAAGCCCGAGTCGGCCACCAGGATGTTCGCCCCTTTTCCCATGAGGAAGGAGGGGATCCCATGGGCTCGAGTGGCCTGGACTGCTTCCCGGAGGGTCTCTGGGGTGCGGGCTCGGAGAAACAGGTCTGCATTTCCGCCGATCCTGAAGGTAGTGAACGGCGCCAGGGGGACGTTCTCCTCCACCGTGCCCCGGCCCAATCGGGCCTCCAGGGCCCTCTTCCATTCCGGACTCGCGGCGTGAGGAACCATTTTTCTCCCGGGAAGAAGGTGGGACCAAAGGTAGGGCGAAGCCGCGCCTTTCGAAAACCTGGAGGGAAGCTCTCGTGCGGAGGCCCCGCTACAACCCCCCGGCGTCCGGTTCGAGTCGGCCGTGGGAGGGGGATACCCTCAGGTAATGACCATCGAAGACAACGGTCCACTCCTTCCCTCCGTCGTCAGAGGATTCCCACAATTGCCTGACCGTGTCCGGGCTCCCGTTCTCCTGACTCCAACGGATCCGCTGGAGCAACGACCCGGCCGGGATCACCGTCTCGCCCTTCAGCACCATACTTCCATCCTCAACCCCCCCCTCCAGTGTGAGAAGAAGTCCTCCGACGTCTACCCAGGTCTGGTGCCAGACCCCCCTGGCGACGTCAAAGATGTTGAAGCTCTCTCCGGCGTAGCCCGAGGGAGTCGTGTACCGCTCATGGAGGACGCACCCGTTGAGGATCTTTTTGATGGAGTTCTTCCCGACCACCGTTCCGTCGCTCCGCCGGACCTCCCATTCACCGACCCAGAAATCGAAAGCCCTGGCCTCCGGAGAAGAACAGGGGGGCGGTGAATCCTGAGCCGACCCGGGATGCGGTGGAAGAAGAAGGAGGAGGGCCAGGAAGGGAAGGGTGAAACGCCTGGACGTTTCAGCGGGACCTCTCTCCCGTCGTAATTCCCTGTGAACAAATAACATAATGACCTCACCTCTTGAAAGTGGAGTCTCTGCAGACGAGGCGGTGGGGAAGGCCGGACCGCGGGCCGGAAGGGCCGAGGGATCTCCGAATGATTACCTCTTGACAATCTACAGAAGAGGACGCAATTTCCCAGTGTGCGTTGTCGATAGCCTAGGTATGTTGCGTTACGACTGAATTGGATTCCAACCTATCTGCAACTTTCGGCATCTCACCGCCGTAAGGCCAGGTGACGAAAACGGGGTTGGTCACCGGGGCAGCGGGTCCCGACGGGACGATATGCCCCGCCTGAAACGAGCAACAAACGGAAGGAGCCGAGACGGTGACTCCTGGACGATACGGTCTTTCATGGCTCATGGCCCTGGCCCTCTTGCTCCCCATGGTGCCTTTGGGGGGACGAGCAGCGGCGCAGGAGGTTCGCGGTACACTCTCCCTGGACGATGCGGTCCGATTCGCCCGAAGAAACAACCCGGCGTTCCTCCAAACCGCCAACGACGCTGCCCCGGCCGACTGGGCGTTCAGGGAATCTCTGGGGAGCTTCGTCCCGAACTTCGATGCCAGCTTCCAGGGGCAGTACCTGGCTCCGGGAATCCCCTCGACCGGAATCTACACCGGTGAGGACTTCGGGATCGGGAGCACGGACTACTACTTCTCAGGGTATAACCTGACCCTATCCTATGCCTTGAGCGGTAACACGTTCTTCCAGGTAGCCAGCGCCCGGGCAACCCAGAATGCAACCACGGCTCGAATCCGTGCGGCGGAATATGATCTGGAGTCGGCCGTGACAGCTCAGTACCTCATGGCCCTGCGGGCGCGAGACGGGGTCGCGGTTGCTCAGAGACAGCTGGATCGCGCCGAGGAAAACCAAGAGTTGGCCCAGGCACGGGTTGACGTTGGGGCGGCCATCCCGACCGATGGGAAGCAGGCAGAAGTAGAGGCGGGGAGAGCCGAAGTGGCCCTCCTCGAGGCCGAAAGCTTGTTCAGGACCGAGAAGCTCCGGTTACTGGAGCAGATCGGGGTCCCGGCGGAAGGGGAGTTCGAGCTGGTCAGCGAGTTCGGGATCTTCACCCCGGACTGGGACAGGAACGCCCTGGTAGGCCGAGCAATGGAGGGACATCCCTCGCTTCGGGCCTACCGGGCTCAGGAGAGCTCCGGCAAAGCCCAGGTCCGCCAAGCCTGGAGCAGCTACTTCCCGAACCTCTTCTTCCAGGCCCGCTGGTCCGGGCGAGCCCGGGAGATCGGGGACACCGAGTACCTGCTGGGGCAGGCCAGAGGCTCTGTCATCGGACAGCAGCAGAGCTGCGAATTCTGGAACCAACTGGCATCGGGCCTGAACGGGCCCCTTCCAGGGTATCCTGACGATTGCTCCCGATACGTCATGACCCCCGCCATCGAGAGGGCAATCCTCGCGAACAACGACGTCTTCCCCTTCGACTTTCGGGAAGAGCCGTTGAGCCTCTTCATGCAGGTCTCCCTACCTGTCTTCCAGGGATTCGGCCGACAACGTCAGCTGGCGGAAGCCAAAGCCATGGCCGACGACGCTCGGTTCACGCGACGGGCCGAGGAGCTCCGGATTCAGACGGCGGTGACGCAGGCTTTCGACGATCTCATGACCGCGCTCCAGGTCGTGGAGATCGAGACCCGGAACCGTGAGGTAGCGGCCGAGCAGCTTCTGCTCGCTCAGGAGCGGTACCGCCTGGGCGCCGCTGCCTTCCTGGAGCTTCTCGAGGCCCAGAGCTCCATGGCCGAGGCAGAACGTGACTTATTGAATGCGAGCTACCGCTTCCACGGGGCCATCTGGTCTCTGGAAGCGGCAGTTGGAGAGCGGCTCCGCCCGGACGCTTGAGGCGTCCGGCCACCCATAGATCGAGAGGACGCTCCCGTGGATATCATCCGAGAGCAGAAACCGAAGAAGAACAAGCGGATCATCCAGGTCTCCGCCGTCGTTATCGCCCTGGTTCTCGTAACCGTTGGGCTGCGGAGCCTCCAACCAGCCGCTCCCTCGGTTCAGAGGGCCACCGTCTGGATGGATACCGTGCAACAGGGCACCATGGTCCGTCAGGTTCGCGGACCCGGCACTCTGGTGCCCGAGAACATGCGGATGATCACCGCCGTGACCGCGGGGCGCATCGAGCAGCGGTATCTCTTGGCAGGGGCGGAGATCCAGGCCGAAACCGTCATACTTCGCCTCAGCAACCCGGACGTGGAAGTGCAGCTCCTCCAATCCCAACAGCAGCTGAGTCAAGCTCAGGCAATGCTGATTACCCTCAGATCGAGCCTCCAAACCCAGCGCCTTACCCAGCAAGGGCTGGTCGCACAGATGCGCACCCAACATTTGGATGCGCAGCGGATCTTGGATCAGAATCAGCGACTGTTCGACCGAAACCCGGACCTGGTGGCCCAGGCCGAGTTGGACCGAAGCCGGGAGTTGGCTGAAGAGCTGGAAACGCGCCTCCAGCTGGAACGAGACCGCCTCGAGGTGCTGGAGGCCTCCGTGGATGAACAGATCAGCGCGCAGGAAACCCAGGTGGCCCGCCTTCAAGCCATCGTCCAGTTCAACACCGATCGCCTGGCTTCCCTGGAGGTCCAAGCCGGCGTGGACGGCGTCCTGACGGAGCTGCCGGTGCAGGAGGGGGAGTGGGTGCAGGCCGGAGGGACCTTGGCTCGAGTCGTCCAACCCGGACGTCTGAAGGCAGAGATCAGGATCCCGCAGACTCAGGCTCAAGACGTGGTGGTCGGCCAGCTCGCTTACATCGATACGCGGAACGACACCATCGAAGGCCGAGTGGCGCGAATCGATCCCGCGGTCCAGAATGGGACCGTGACGATCGACGTGGCCCTTCCGGAGGACCTCCCACGGTCCGCGCGCACCGATCTGAACGTCGACGGAACCGTGGTGATCGAGCGCCTGGACGACGTGACCTACGTCGGGCGACCGGCATACGGGCAGGCGAACAACCGGGTAGGCATCTTCAAGTTGGTCGAGGATGGCAACTATGCGGAGCGTGTGAACGTCCAACTGGGGAGAAGCTCGGTGAACGAGATCGAGGTTCAGGAGGGATTGCAACCCGGAGACGTGGTCATCTTGTCCGACATGTCACAGTGGGACGGTTATGAACGGGTCCGGCTGAGGGGCTGATGGTCCGACGGTCACCCCTTGAAACTCTAGGGGTGGTGGGATCGTAGGTCAGAACCAAGAACACGAACCGATGTGCTGAGATAAACGCAGGAGTCCAGGAGACAGGGGAGAACAGATGTCCACAGATTCCCATTCGTTGATCCACCTCCACGGCCTGGCCAAGGTGTTCTACACCGAGGAGGTCGAGACCCACGCCCTCTCCAATATCGATTTGGAGCTCCAGAAGGGTGAGTTCGTCTCCATTGCCGGCCCGTCCGGCTGTGGGAAGACCACTCTTCTTTCCATCTTGGGCCTTTTGGATTCACCAACCGGCGGGAAGTATCTCCTGGACAACGAGCCAGTCGAGAACCTCACGGCCTCGACCCGGGCGAAGATTCGGAACCAGGCAATCGGCTTCATCTTCCAGGCATTCAACCTGATCGGCGATCTGACCGTGTACGAGAACGTCGAGCTTCCCCTCACCTACCGGGGCATGCCCGGGAAAGAGAGGAAGGAGAGGGTCCAGGAGGCGTTGGAGCGCGTGGGGATGGCTCACCGGATCAACCACTACCCATCCCAACTCTCCGGAGGTCAGCAGCAGCGGGTGGCTGTGGCGCGGGCGATCGTCGGGAAACCCCTCATTCTCCTGGCCGACGAGCCCACGGGTAACCTGGACTCGAAGAACGGCCATGCGGTGATGGAGCTTCTCAATGAGCTACACGCCGATGGCGCGACCATCTGCATGGTCACCCACGATCCCCGCTATGCCCATATGGCGGAGCGCATGGTCCACCTCTTCGACGGCCAGGTGGTCAGCGAGGAAGACGCCAAGAAGATGTCAGAGGTGGAGGAAAGCGGCTTCGACGTAGCTTGAGGCAGTTGGCTCAGTAACGAATGCGGGGGCAGGGAGATCTCTCCCTCCCCCGCTTTTCGTTGAACCCCTGCCGGAGGAATATCCACGCCCCTCCTTCTCAGGGCCCCACGCCGGTGATATCCTCAGCTCTGCGTTAGGGCGCTCTTGAGATGGGAGCGCCGAAGAAAATCAGCAAAGGTAGAACGCCGTGTCCCTCATCAGCATCAGAAACATAGAGAAGTCATTCAAGACCGGAGCCGGGGAGACGTTCGTCCTCCGCCGAATCACCCTGGATGTCGATAAGGGTGACTTCATCACCATCATGGGTCCCTCCGGGGCAGGGAAGTCCACCCTCCTGGCGATCCTGGGGATGTTGGACGGCGATTGGTCCGGGGAGTACTTCCTGCTTCACGAAGCGGTCCACGCCATGAAACCCAAGGACCGCATCTCCCTCAACCGTCAGTACATTGGTTTCGTCTTTCAGCAGTACCATCTCCTGGACGACCTGACCGTCTACGAGAACCTCGAGATCCCCCTCTCCTACAGGAATGTGAAGCGGAAGGACCGGGAAGCCATCGTGGCCGACACCCTGGACCGTTTCCAGATCGTGGGGAAGAAGGACCTCTACCCGGCCCAGCTTTCAGGTGGCCAGCAACAGATGGTGGCCGTGGCACGTGCCGTCATCGCCGAGCCCAAGGTGATCCTCGCTGATGAGCCCACCGGGAGTCTCCACTCCTCCCAGGGGAAGATGATCATGGATCTCCTGAAGAAGCTGAACGAGGAAGGGACGACCATCATCCAGGTGACCCACAACGATGCGTGGGCCGCCTACGGGAGCCAGATCATCAACCTTCAGGATGGCTGGATGGTCGGTTAGGGAAGGTCAATACGAGAGGGGGATGGGGCCGGGTGAAGGCAGGGCCCCCACCTCATTCATCGGGAGGAGTCGACACTGCAGTCTGGGCTTCGGCTCCTCCTGTCTGTTTCAACCACCAACCGATCAGGAAGAGGGGAGCCAGAGCAAGGCCCAGGATGAGGAAGGGGTTGTCCAGCGGACCCCGCTCCTGGACGGAGACCTGGAAACGGACTGCTCCCTCACCCTCCGGACCCCTGACCCGGACCTCCAGCTCCCACTCGCCTACCGACCCCAACGCGAATTTGGCGGCGTAGTATCGTGGGTCCTCTGCTTGCTCTCGGGTGGCAGGATGGGAGAGGGCCCACTCTGGCGCTCCGACCGGGCGAGCCTCGACCTCGATAGCCAACCCACGGGCGATCCCACGCCCTCGCTCGAACGTCACCAGGACGGAGACGTCGATAGAGTCCGGAGGAATTGGGGTGGGATCGGTGAACACGTTCACGCGATACGCCCCCATGGGCACATTTGCCACGCGGAGAGTTCCTCCGTCCGCCAGCAAGGGACGATCCGATGGAATCCCCAGGAGTAGAGCGATGACCACGAGGGCAAGGAGGGCGCTCCCCAGGCCCGCCAGGACGACCCGCAGGGGGCCGGGACCTTGTCTCCGGGAGGTCTTTTTCGCCGTGGAGTCCTCTGATGTGCCGGGATCGAACCTGTCCGCCGTCATCGCCGTTACCCCAGGAGGGTCCCCCTCATTTCCATGGGCTGCAGGAGGAGCCAGACCCCGGTAATGGAGAGAATCAGGGCCAAGGCTCCCCATGGAGTGGCTGCCCGGAGAGCCCGACGGTTACCCCCCACCTCACGCTGACCGATACGGAACGCAGCAACGAGAGATACCAGCAGTCCAAGCTCCAGGAAGACGAGCTCGATGGGGAGGAGCCAGGAGTCCGGGACCAGGGGACCCAGGCTCCAGATCGGGGCGCCGAAGAGGGGGAATCCCAGATCGGCCAGGTACTCCTGCGCCGCCGGAACAATGGCCATTCCGCCCACGAGGAAGTGATAGAGGTAATGGGCCATCCACATCCCGAACCCGACCGGGACCAGCGCGTAGCCGTACCGCGTGGCCTCGTCCAGGATCGTCCGGTTGGAGCCGGAAAGGCGGGCGGAGGCCCAGGCCGTGACTGCCAAGAGAAGGACCGGGAGGACAACCATCCCCACCAGGAAGAGGACCCCAACCAGAAGAGCTTCCGACGACAGGCCCAGGACCCGCCCCAGCCATGCCTGTAGGGCGTAAACCGGCGTGACCATGCCAAAGGCATTCATGAACGCGGCGAAGGTGAGGAACACGGCAAGCCCCGCGACGTCAGGGCGTTGACTGAACCGACCGACGCCCGCCCTTCTCGGGTCTTCCCAAAGCTCCTTGGCCGGGGGCCTGGAGAGGATTCCCACGTTTTCGAAGGGGCAGGCGTGGATGCACTCCATGCAGAAAGTGCAGTCCATGTTGCCCCATTTGGTCTCCTGATACAGCCAGAGCTCGCAGCCGTTCTGGAGAAGCCGGCCCCGTTGGTCGGTGCGAAGCGCTTCCCGAAGGGCCTCCGAGGGAACGGCGCCGGCCCCGAGGTCCCGGCTTCCGCTCTCATACGGGGGCTGGCGCCCGGAATCGAGAGAAATCAGAGCCCTGGGCGTTTCATACACGCCGACTATGCATTCCCGTGTTCGGCAGGTACCACACACTTCGGGATTTCGGATGGCGACCTCCAGTGGGGAGGCCAGGGAGTTCACGAAATGGAATTGCCCTATGGGACAGAGGTACTTGCAGAACGGCGCCCCCCGGAAGAAGGCGTCGATCAAGAATGCGGCGAGGAAATAGGCGAGAGCCAGCCAAGCCGTCAGCCAGGGGCTGGCCCAGAGATCGAACGCCTCGTAGCTCCAGAGGAAGAGAAAGAGGATGCCGAGCGCCAGCCACTTGGAGCGGAGGACCCTGGGCCAGTGGCCTTTTCCTGCGAACCATCGCTTGGCCAGCCTCCGGGGAAGCATGAACGGACAGGCCATACAGAAAAGGTTCCCGGCAACCAGAAGCGCCAGGGCCACAAATCCTCGCCAATGAACCCATGGGAGGATGCCCGCCATGTTCTTGGGCGCGAGCTGGGGGCCGAACAGACCGTCCAGGATCACCAGGACCGCAAGCCCGAGCATGACGAACTGAAGAGCAGAGCGGGCGTGCCTCCAACGAAGGAAACGACCCAGGATCGGGGCCTGGAGGAGATCATGACCCCCTGGGGTTCGTCGACCCGTCCTCAAAGAGCGCCTCCCGAGTCACCCGGGCCGTGAGCCTCCGCCGAGGAGTTGGCGGAACCACTCTCCCCCCCCGCACCCTCCCCTGTGTCCGGAGAGAGTCCCGGCGGGGCTGAGTAGACCTTCGTGCCTTTTCGGAGCTGGGTCCGACGCCCGTCGGGGAGGGTGGCCTCGAGCGTGAGGATCCAGTCTCCCGCCATCGTGAAAGTGAAGTCGGGGATGGTGTACGTCCCGGGCTCACCCTCCCTGGCCGACCCGAATACCGGGACCATCCCGGCATGGCTCATATTCCCCTCGACACTCACCGTGGCGCCCTCCACGGGGGCTCCTGCGGAGTCCCGGAGACTGATGATGAGGCGGGCGGGCCCTACCCCAGGCGGAGTCGGTGACATGGCGAGGGCCAGGGTGAGGCCGGAGTTGTCCGGAGCCTCCCCGCCCCTGCACCCGCCGATCAGGAGGACGGCGACGACCAAGAGTAGGAGGCGCGGCGGTGGCGCTGAGGAAGGGCCTGGAACACTCATGGATTGGATCTACCCCCCGGAGATCTCGATAAGGGTTGTCATGTCCCGAGCCATCTCTTCCGGTGTGGCCGTCACCGGAAAGGTCAGTGGGATGCGGCCGTAGCGGTCGATCAGGAACGTTCTGGCGGTGTGATCCACCGTGTACGAACTCCCCCCACCCGTGTTGTCGGGTCGGGAGAAGTAGACTCCGAACCCGTCCGCCACCACCCGGATCTCCTCTTCCGACCCGGTCAGCCCGAGAAAGGAAGGGTGGAAGTTCTTCAGGTAGGTCGCGAGGCGCTCCGGCGTGTCTCGGGCCGGATCCACCGTGATGAGAAGAACCTGGATCCTCTCTCCGGTCTCTCCCATGTCCCGAAACGCTCTGGAAAGGTGGGTGAGGGTTAGAGGACAGACATCGGGGCAGGAAGTGTATCCGAAGAAAACCGCCAGCACCTTTCCCAGGAAATCTCCGGACGAGACGTGGGCTCCCTCGTGGGAAACCAATGTGAACTCAGGGGCGGGAAGGGGGGAGGGAAGAAAGTAGCTTTCTCCGACCACGATCTCTGCGCGCTCTCCGGGTTGTCGGGACACCCAGGCGAAGGCAACGGCCAGGCCAAAAGCCACGCCAAGAAGGATCTGGAACACTCGAAAAAGGAGTTTCGGACTCAAGTCGTCGGCCTTCTGGTGGGCTCGAGAACAGGTTCGGGAGTGGTCCGTGGAAAGCTAGAGGATGGCACAACTTCGGGCTACGGTCCACGGAGCATTCCCCTCGGCCATCCCCGGGGGGGGTGCTTGTCACACCCCCAGGGTGGAGGGCTCGGTCAGGGCAGCCGCAAATTGACACGGGGCAATGGGTTTGACAGTTTAATGGGCTTTCGGAGGCGGGTCTCCGGACCCCCTTTTTTTCGACCTTGAATCCTCGGCTCAAGCCTCATGCTCAAGACCATGCGCGGCCGACTGATCACCATCGTCATCATTTTGGCGGGTGCACTCGGTTACCTCTTCACCAACGGGATCAAGTACGGCCTCGACCTACAGGGCGGCATGCACCTGGTCCTGGAGGTCGACGATCCCGAAGGGACTTACACCGATGAGGCCAAGGCGGACCACATCGAGCGGGCAGACCGGATCATCCGGACCCGCATCGATGAATTCGGCGTGGAGGAGCCCCTCATTCAGAGGGTCGGGGCCGACCGGCTCATCATCGAGCTCCCGGGCATCCAGGACGAGGAGCGGGCCAAGGGCCTGATCCAGCAAAACGCGTATCTGGAGTTTCGCCTGGTCCTCCCCACGACCGAGATCGAATCGGCCTTCCCCCGTATCGACCGGGCCATCGTGGCCAGCCTTGGGGAAGATTCGATTCGGGCCATGGGGCAAACGGCCGAGGTAGGGCCCACCAACTCCCTGGAAGACCTTCTCTTCCAGGGGGGTGATTCCACCACCGTCGATGACTCCGCGCAGGTTTCGGAAGCCGGGGGTCAGGACGCCGCGGTGGACTCGGCCGACGTCGAGCCACCGGCAGCAGAGCTACGGCCCCTCACGGGCCTGCTGCTACAGGGGGACGGAGAGGGGATTTACCTGGTTGCGGAAGAGGACCTGGAGACCGTGACGGCATTTCTGGACCTCCCCGACGTTCAACGCGCGTTGCCTCGGGGCACATCCCTGGCCTGGGGTGCCGACCTCGTCGGCATCGGGGCGCGGAACTACAAGCGCGTCTACGTCCTGGAGGAAGAGCCGTTCATGACCGGGGACATGCTGGAGAACGCGGTCGCCAACCGGGATCCACAGTACAACCAGGCCATCGTGAACTTCGAGCTGAACCGCCGGGGTGGGCGCCGCTTCGCCGAGTTCACCGGCCAACACGTCGGGGACTTCCTGGCCATCGTCCTGGATGGGGAGGTGATGAGCGCCCCGGTGATCCGGGACCGAATTGGCGCCTCCGGGCAGATCGAGCTGGGAGGATCTCCGATGGAGGAAGCCCGGGATCTGGCTCTGGTTCTCCGGGCCGGTGCTCTCACCGCCCCCCTTGCGATCATGGAGGAGCGGACCGTTGGGCCCTCCTTGGGGCAGGATTCCATCGATGCCGGAATCATCGCGGGGATCGTGGGCCTGATTCTGGTGGTGGGGATCATGCTGGCCTACTACCGGGTCGCTGGCATACTGGCGATTGGTGCCTTGGCCGTTTATGTGGCCCTTGTCCTCGGAGGACTGGCGGCCCTCAACGCCACCCTCACCGTCCCTGGAATCGCGGGCTTGATCCTCTCCATTGGAATGGCGGTGGATGCCAACGTCCTGATCTTCGAGCGGATCAGGGAGGAACTACTGGGTGGACGGGCAACCAGGACCGCGGTGGATGAAGGGTTCGGGCACGCCCTCTCCGCCATCGTAGATGCCAACCTGACCACCCTGATCACGGCTCTCATCCTGTTCCAGTTCGGAACCGGTCCCATTCGCGGGTTCGCCGTAACACTTTCCATCGGAATCGTGGCCTCGTTCTTCTCGGCCCTCTTTGTCACTCGGACCCTCTTCCTGGCTTATCTCTCCGGGAAGAAGACGGCCGACCCAATAAGCATCTAAGAGCACCCCATGCGGATCTTCAGCGAAGCTCGATATCCCTTTATCGCCAACCGGCAGAAGGCCTACGTCTTCTCTGGAATCGCCCTCCTCATCGCGATCGGTGCCATGGTGTTCAACGTGGTCATCCTGGGGAGTTGGCAGAATTACGGCGTGGATTTCACCGGGGGCTCCCTGGTGCAAGTCCAGTTCGACATCCCCATGACCGCCGGTGATTTGAGGGACGCATTGGGGGGGTCTGACGCCCCCCCCATCACCCGCTTCGGTGAGGAGAACGAATTCGTGATCCGCGCTCCGGTCGCCGAGGGCGTAAGCGTGGAGGCCGTCAGCAACGACATCCGCGACCAGTTGGAAGCCACATTCGGCACCGGAAACCTCGAGGTGGTTCGAACGGAGCTGGTCGGTCCGAAGATCGGGGGAGAGCTTCAGCGGAAGGCCGCTTTTGCGATTCTCTTCTCCTTCTTTCTCACCCTCATCTATCTGGCGATCCGGTTCGAGCTCCGGTTCGGCGTGGCGGCCATCATTGCCACCTTCCACGACATTCTCCTCACCTTGGGATTCCTTGCTCTCTTCAGGGTGGAAATCGCGCTCCCAACGGTGGCGGCCATCCTCACCATCGTCGGGTATTCCCTGAACGATACCATCGTTGTGTTCGATCGAATCAGGGAGAACCTGGGGCGAAAGGGGGGTCGGAAAGAAGATCCGGCTGAGCTGGTGAACCGGTCGGTGAACGAAACCCTCCCCCGGACGGTCCTCACTTCCGGGACCACGCTCGCTGTACTCCTTGCGCTCCTCTTCCTGGGCGGTGCGGTCCTCTTCGATTTCACGATCGTGTTGATCCTCGGGGTGGTCGTGGGGACCTATTCATCCATCTTCGTGGCCTCTCCGGCCCTCCTCGAGATCCAGCAGCGATGGGGCACAGGAGATTCGAAGGAAAAACGGAAGCGGCGGACCACCGCCGTCCCGGTATGAGCCTGAGCGGGCCGCCTCCCGATGGGGGGCGGCCCGCTTTCCTGATCCCTGCCGTCTCGACTCCTTCTCCCCGCCAACCTCATGCTTATCGACAGCCATTGCCATCTCACGGACGACCAGTATGAGGACGACCGCAGGGATGTCCTGGTCCGGGCCCGTGATGCAGGGGTCGAGGGGATTGTGGCCGTTTGCTCCGATGCGGCGGACATCGATGGGATCCGTCGCCTGCTTGCCGAGTTCGGGAAGGTGGATGGGGGGCCCGTTCTATGGGGGACTGCTGGGATCCACCCCCACGAAGCCGAAACGGCCCAGGATGGAGACCTGGACCGGGTCCAGGCAGCAGTCGCCCATCGGAGTGAGATGGTCGCGGTGGGGGAGACGGGGCTCGACTTCTTCTACGACCATTCCCCCCGACAGGTCCAGGAGGACCTTTTTCGAGGACACCTGGAGTTGGCGGAGGCCTCGAATCTCCCGGTGGTCGTGCACTCCAGGCACGCGGACCAAACCATGGGCCGGATCCTTCGGGAGTGGGGCGGGAGAGTCCGGGGAGTGCTGCACTGCTACACCGGTGGTGAGGACCTCCTCGATACCGCGCTTAGGATCGGTTGGATGGTTTCGTTCACCGGAATCATCACCTTCAAGAAGTATGATGGGCGGCCCCTGGTCAGAGCAGTCCCCCGCGAGCGCCTCATGATCGAGACCGACGGACCATACCTGGCCCCGACCCCCTTCCGGGGAAGGCGAAACGAGCCCGCCTATGTAACGCGGGTCGCAGAGGACTTGGCCGAGATCCGAGGCGAGGACCTGCAGGAGGTTCAGGGGTATACCACCCAGAACGCGATGCGGTTCTTCGACTTGCAGCAGTGATGGGAAGCACCGACCGGTCATGGCCGTCCCACCGACAGAATAGGCCAGCAATCCAACCGCCCAGCTGAGGACGCCCGTGTCCCGACGCATCCACATCCTTCCTGACAGCGTGGCAAATCAGATTGCCGCTGGGGAAGTCGTGGAGCGTCCGGCGTCAGTGGTCAAGGAGTTGGTGGAGAACGCCCTGGACGCCGGTGCCACACGGGTACAGGTGGAGGTCGGAGGGGGCGGCAAGCAGTGGATCCGGGTGTCTGATGACGGGGCAGGGATGGGCCGTGAAGATGCGCTTCTCTCCCTGGACAGGCACGCCACCAGTAAGATTTCCACGGCCCGAGACCTGGCCTCCGTCGAGACGTTCGGGTTCCGGGGAGAAGCCCTTCCCTCCATTGCAGCCGTATCCCGCCTGACCCTGGAAACCAGGGAAGGGGATGATGAGGCCGGGACGGCCATACGCGTGGTGGGCGGACGGATCAGCGCGGTCCGAGACTTTCCGCGAAGGCCGGGGACCACCGTTGAAGTCCGAAATCTGTTCTTCAACGCACCGGCCCGGGCCAAGTTCCTGAAATCAGCTTCCGCGGAGACCAGGGCCGTGAGTGAGGCGATCACTACACTGGCCCTCGCCAACCCTTCTGTGGCCTTCTCCTTCACTTCCGGGGACCGGGAGCTTCTTGGGCTTCAGCCGGTTGAGGACCTGGCCTCACGGGTCGGAGACCTCTGGGGTCCGGCGGCTGCAAACACCCTCCTCCCCCTGTCCGGAGTGACTGAAGGATTGAGCGTGCGAGGTCTCATCCAACGCCCGGACGCTGCAACTCCCGGATTCCGTCGGGCCTTTCTGTTCGTGAATGGCCGCCCTTTCAAGGACCCGGCCCTCCTCCGTGCAGCGGACCGGGGCTACCGGACGACCATTTCTCACGGCCAACGCCCCTGGATCTTCTTGTACTTCCAGGTGGAGGATGCTTCCGTCGATGTGAACGTCCATCCCTCGAAGCTGGAAGTCCGGTTCCGGAATCCCACCCTGGTGCAAGCCCTCGCGGAGGAGGCCGTGAAGGAGGCCCTGGGAGACGCGGTCAGCGGCGCCACCCTGGACACACAGATGATGCCCCCGAGGCTGGAGGTTCGAGAGAGGCCCGGTAGAGGCGTCGGTAGCGGGGCGCTGGGCTCGGGCGGGAGCCCGCTGGATCCTGCTTCTGAGTCGCAGATGGCTCTCTTCATGGCTGGGCCCGAAGATGGGGGCCCGGCGCCGGGGATGGAGGCGGAGGGTGCTGCGGAGATGCTCCAAGGAGCCTCGGGCAGCGGACCCCGCCTATGGCAGGCCCACAATACTTATATCCTGGCCGAAACCCGGGCTGGGCTCCTGATAATCGACCAGCACTCCGCTCATGAACGCGTTCTCTTCCAGCGCTTGATGGATGGATTCCAGGCAGATGGGCAAGAGAGCCAGACGCTCCTCTTTCCCCTGACGCTCCGGCTGACCGCCGCGGAGCTGAAGTCGGTGAACGAGTTGAAGGGGATTCTCTCCAGGGCCGGGTTCGAAGTCGCAGCGTTCGGTGGGGACACCGTCATCGTCCACTCCGTGCCGAACCCGCATCCCTATTTCGACGCTGAGCGGTGTCTCAGGGAAATGCTGTCGGAGCTCACCGAGGGTTCTGAATTGGTCCGCTCCGCAAAGACCCAACACGAACGCATCGCCATGACTTTCGCATGCAAGGGGGCCGTCAAGGCGGGACAGAGGCTGAAGCCGGAGGAGATGAGCGAGCTCGTCGACGCCCTTTTCGCCACCGATCTCCCCTTCCATGACGTCCACGGCCGCCCCACCATCGTTCGTCTGAGCACGGAGGAGCTGGAGCGGAAGTTTGGACGGCACTAGAAGGGTGGCAGTGCCATCGGTGGGGCCCGGTGGGCCTGCGGCCTTCCTGGCCATCGTCGGATCCACAGGCTCCGGCAAGACGGCCCTTTCACTGGCCATTGCCAAGCGCATCCCTGGGGAGATCATCTCCATGGACTCCAGGCAGATCTACAAGGGGATGGATGTGGGGACGGGGAAGGTAACGGAAGAGGAGAAGGGCGCAGTGCCGCATCACGGCTTGGATCTGCGGACCCCGGACGAGACCTACTCTGCCGGCCAGTTCTCCCGGGACGCGCGGGAATGGATGAGGGGAATCCGTTCCCGGGGCCGTGTCCCCCTCCTCGTTGGTGGGACCGGGTTCTTCCTGAGAGCCCTCACCAACCCCATGTTCTCCCAGCCACCCCTCGACGCGGATCGGCTCGAGAACCTCAGGACCTTCCTGAACTCTCTGACCGAGGAGGATCTGGGGAGGTATCTGGCTGTCCTGGACCCGGAACGGAGACCCCAGGCAGACGTCGGTGGGCGACAGCGGTCGACCAGAGCCATCGAGATGGCCCTCTTGACCGGCCGCCCCCTTTCGTGGTGGCACCAGGAGGGTCCGCCATCCGAGGCCCCGCTGAGGGGTGTTATCCTTGTCCTGGACATGCCGAGAGACCTCCTGTACGAAAGAATCAACCGGCGGGTGGAGGAGATGTTTGTGGGAGGCCTTGTCGATGAGGTGCGAGGGCTGGTCGGGAAGGGTTACAGCGCCTCTTCCCCTGGGATGACGGGGGCCGGGTACAGGGAAACCCTGGCATTCCTTTCCGGTGACCTGACTCGGGATCAGGCCATCGAGGAAACCCGGCGCTCCCACCGCCGGTACGCCCGACGACAGGTTACGTGGTTTCGGCACCAGCTTCCGCCTGATGCGGTCTGGTTGGATGGCACCCTTCCGGGGGACCGCCTCGCCGATAGCGCTCTGGAGGCTTGGGAGGCCTTGGCGGCGGGGGAGCTGGCTCACAATGAACCGATCCGGGCCGATTCGTTCCGGATGAGGGATGCCCACCAATGAAGATTGGGATCACCTGTTACCCCACCTACGGGGGCTCCGGAGCCGTGGCCACGGAGTTGGGTATCGAGCTGGCCGATCGGGGCCACGAGGTCCACTTCATCTCCTATGCCCAGCCTTTCCGGTTGGACCACTTCCGGGAGAGGATCTTCTTCCATGAGGTGGAGATGGACCAGTACCCCCTGTTCGAGCATCCACCCTACTCACTCGCTCTGGCCGTTGCCATCCATGACACGGCGAGGAAGCAGGAACTGGACCTGGTCCACGTACACTACGCGATCCCCCACGCCACCTCTGCCTGGATCGCCGAGGAGATGCTCCGAGGCGAGCAGGATCTGAAAATCGTAACCACCCTCCACGGAACCGACATCACCCTGGTGGGCTTGCACCCCTCCTTCCAGGCAATCACCCAGTTCTCGATCCTGAAGAGCGCCGGACTGACCTGTGTGTCAGAGTTCCTGAAGGATCGCACCGTGGAGGACTTCTCGGTTCCCCGGGAACGGATTCATGTGATTCCCAACTTCGTAGATCCGGAGATCTTCCGCCGAAACAAAGAGCCCTGTCACCGTGCGACGCTGGCACCGCATGGTGAACGGATCATCATGCACATCTCCAACTTCCGGGCCGTGAAGCGAATTCCGGATGTGGTCGAGGTGTTCGCGCGGTTGGCGGCTGAGGTCCCGGCCAGGTTGGTCCTGGTGGGGGATGGTCCTGAACGGCCCAGGGCGGTGGAGCGGGCAGAAGAACTGGGTGTCAGCGATCAGCTTCTGTTCCTTGGGAAGCATCAATCGGTAGACGAGCTCCTGGCTTGTGCCGACCTCTTTCTCCTCCCCAGCAAGAACGAGTCATTCGGCCTTGCCGCGCTTGAGGCCCTGTCCTGCGGCGTCCCGGTCATCGCATCGAAGATGGGCGGACTTCCTGAAGTGGTGACCCACGGAGAGACCGGGTTCCTCTTCCCCATGGGGAACGTTCAGGAGATGGCCGACGCCGGATTGTCGTTGCTGAAAGATCCCGATCGATGGACCCGCTTCAGCGAGGCCGCCAGGGCTGACGCCATCGGCCGCTTCTCCACCGACCGGGTGGTGCCGATGTATGAGGCCCTCTATCAGGACGTTCTTACCGGGGGGTTCCCGGACCGATGAGCCGACTCCGCCGGGCGGGGGAGTCCCCCAGAGTTGAGGCGATGATTGGGCCGAGCCCTCACCCCGCGAAAGGCAGGAGACGCGGATGAGTGTGCTCGAGGCGATTCTTCTGGGGATCATCCAGGGTGCGACGGAGTTCCTCCCGGTTTCCAGCTCAGGACATCTGGTGATCGGCCAGACGCTGATGGAAATCCGGATTCCCGGTGTCGCGTTCGAAGTGGCCGTTCACCTGGCGACTCTTCTCTCCGTTCTGTTGGTGTACCGGAAACGGGTTGGAGGCCTGGTCATGGGGATGTTCAAGGGGGAAGGGCAGGCCTGGCGCTACCTGGGCCTCCTGATCCTGGCAACGGTTCCAGCCGTCGTGGTCGGCTTGGGAGCGGGAGGCGTCGTCGAGGCCCTCTTCGACTCACCCGCTGTGACCGGCGCCGCGCTCCTCGTCACCGGGACCTTCCTTTGGACCGCCAGGCGGGCCCTCCGCCGCGCGCCAGAGGGGCGTCCAGGTCTGATGGCGGCCCTCTTGATGGGTCTCGCCCAGGCCTTCGCGATCATTCCCGGGATCTCCCGGTCAGGTGCAACGGTCGTCACAGGGTTGTGGTTGAAGGTGGAACCCGAGGAGGCCGCGGCCTTTTCGTTCTTGTTGGCGATTCCCGCCATCCTCGGGGCTGCGGTGCTCAAGGTTCCAGAGCTTTCGGATGCCGGAGTTGGGCTCGGGTCAGGGGTCCTCATCGCTGGCTGCGTCGCGGCCGCCGTCACAGGGGTTCTGGCCATTTGGACCTTCGTCAGGATGCTGGAGCGGAAGTGGTTTCATCGCTTTGGGCCTTACTGCTGGGCGTTGGGGACGGGGTTCCTTCTCTTCCTCGGAATCGGAGGGAAGTGACCCATGGCCCAACGGGAGTGGCTTGATCGCCTGATCAGCCTGGCCCTGGAGGAGGATATCGGGCCCGGAGACTGGACGACCTTGTGGACTGTGGGAACCGATGCGAGGGGGACGGCCACGATTGTGGCCAAGGAACCACTGGTGGCAGCCGGGACCGAGGTCGCTACCCAGGTGTTTCTGCGGGTGGAGCCGACCCTGGCCGTGGAGTGCGAGACCGAGGATGGCGGGGAGGTCCAGGGGGGAGGGATCCTTCTCAGAATCAGTGGTCCTCTGCGGGGGATTTTGACCGCCGAGAGGACAGCGCTGAACTTCCTCGCCCGTCTCTCCGGGATTGCCACCCTCACCCGACGGTTCGTAGCAGCCGTTTCCGGGACTGGGGCCAAGGTTCTCGACACCAGGAAAACGACCCCTGGCTGGCGATGTCTGGAGAAGGCGGCTGTGGCGGCAGGGGGGGGGCTGAACCACCGGGTGGGCCTGCACGACATGGTGCTGGTGAAGGACAACCATATCCTCGCGGCTGGAGGAGTGGCGGCAGCCGTCGAAGGAATCAGGAGGGGTAATCGGGAAGGACTTCCGGTGGAAGTGGAAGTGGGGGACCTGGATCAATTGGAGGAGGCGTTCTCTCTGGGAGTTCGACGGATCCTCCTGGACAACATAAGGCTGGAGACCATGCGGGAGGCGGTCCGAAGGGCCAAAAGCCTCGGGAAGAACCGCCCCCTGCTGGAGGCCTCCGGGAACATGACGTTGGCAAGGGTGAGGGCTGTAGCGGAGACGGGCGTCGACTTCATTAGCGTCGGGGCTTTGACCCACTCCGCTCCCTCAGCCGACCTTTCCCTCCGGATCCTTCCGGAGAGGTGAGGACCCCGGTGTCACTCCTCTCTCAGCACCGATACGGATTATCCCGACCTATCGAACAAGCCTTAAGTGAACCGACGCATCTATTGTAATTAAAGGAGATACGAGGATGCATCTCGTGGTCGACATTGGTAACACCGAGACGGTACTGGGGCTCCTGGGACCCAGTGGCGAGGTCTCATCCCACTGGCGCCTGAGTACCGGCCTCCCCCGGACCGCCGATGAGTACGACCACTTGATCCATGCCCTTCTGGCCAGGGAGGGAGTCGATGGGGCCGCACTGAAGCGGGGCGTGCTGGGGTCAGTGGTTCCCGCGGTGACAGATAGAATCCGATCTGCCCTCGAGAAGGTGGTCGGTGGGCCGATCTTCACAGTGGACCACGGATCCGAGCTTCCGATCCGACTCGACGTGGATGAGCCCCAGACGGTTGGAGCGGACCGGATCCTGAACACCCTTGCGGCAAAGGAGCTCTTCGGGCGAGACACCATCGTCGTGGACCTCGGGACAGCCACCACCTTCGATTGCATATCAGGGGAAGGCGTGTTTTTGGGGGGAGTGATCGCACCGGGTGTGCAAGTAGGGATGGAATGGCTCGGAATGCGGGCGGCCAAACTCCCTCGGGTACGATTTCGGCCTCCGGAGAAGGTCGTCGGGCGCAGAACCGAGACCTGCATGGAAAGCGGCGTCTTCTTTTCGACCGTCGACGCTATCGATGGGATCGTCCGGCGGATCAGAAAAGAATGGAGGCGGCCTGAAGCCTTGGTCGCGGCGACCGGGGGCTACGCGGGGCTCCTGGCTCCGCACTGCACGACCGTTGAACGCGTTGAGCCGTTCCTGACCCTTCGAGGGCTCTTCTTGGCAGGGGAGCATATGGCCAAGTAGGCCCGGTTTCGGCTAGATTCGCCAGGTATTTCCAGGAATTCTGACAAAGAGACAGCAGGATCATGACGCTTTCCCCCGTATTTCGCTCCCCCGAGGCCGTCCAACTCTTGAAGGATCACGGGGTTTGGGACCGCTTGAAGCCGGCCATGCAAGCCCAGGCCCAGGCGGTGAACGCCCTCTATCGGGATCTGGGCGAGCTGATGGATCCCCGGTTCCTTCACCAGGGCCGCCGGGTTCCGGATGATGGTGAGATGGGATCTCCGGAGGGACTCGCATTCCTGCAGGAGTACTTTTTTCTCGTTCTTTTTCGCTCCCTCTTCGAATCCCTGGGCGTGAGTCGGGAACGCCTGGCTTTCTACACCGAGCTGAACTTCTGCATCAAAGGGACCATTACCGCAGCGGACAACATCTTCGACGATCAGGGGAAGAGCCTGCTTCCGTTGATCGAGGGCTCCGGGGCTCGGTTCCTTTCCATTCTCCAGCTCATGTCCTTTGAGCGTCTGATCCGGAGAAGTTGCGATCGTGCCGCAACAGCCGGAGTCATCGAGGAGCGGGATACCCACGCGATCTTGAAGGGCCTGCTCACCAAGATGGCGGAAATCGGTGAGCTGGAGGGGTCTGAGGAGGGGGGAGTGGATGAGATTCCCACTCCTGACGCAATGATCCACCGCGTTCATCAGGTTCGGGGAGGGGCGCTCTTCGCCCTGGCCTTCGTGGCCCCGTCGCTGCTGGAATCCGGTCCCGAGGGGGAGGCGATCAGCTCAGCGGCTCCTGCCATCGCCAGGCTCGGTACGGCCTTCCAGATCGTCGATGACCTCACCGACTTCGAGTTCGATCTCGCACGAAAGAGCCACAACCTGCTGGTATCGGAGATCCATCACCATGGCCAGGCCGATGAGAGAGCCGCTCTTGTCGAGCTGTGGGCCGGAGCGCCCGTTCCTGCGGGGGCCGTGGAGGGCCAATTCCGAGCCTCCGCCCGTTCTGTCTTGGAACGGGCCTACCAGGAGGCCGAAGCTTCGTTTGCGCGGCTGTCCGAGCTCGGATTCTGGTTCCCGGAGGAGCTGGCCCCACAGGTGGTCCAAGCCATCGTGGGATTGGAAGGGGTGGCGAGGATGGAGGCCATATCCGCAGAGTGGGAATAGGCGCCGGAAGATCCCCCAAGTAACCATTGACACAGAGCCGCAGGACCATAGATTCTGCGTGTGTTTGTTAGCACTCTTATGCTCTGAGTGCCAACAACAGGGTTTTCTTGTGTTTTCAACGGTTTTCAAAGCGCGGAGGAGTCGGAATGGCAAACGCCAAGGACAAGATTCAGCCTCTGGCGGACCGGGTCGTGGTTCAGGCCCTGGAGGAGACGGAGCAGATGCGGGGTGGCCTGTACATCCCCGATACGGCCAAGGAAAAGCCCATGCAGGGCACCATCGTGGCCCTTGGACCCGGAAAGCTCTCGGATGAGAACGAGCGCATCAAGCCCGACGTTGAGGTCGGCCAGGTGGTGCTCTACGGGAAGTACAGCGGAACCGAGGTCAGCGTGGACGGGGAGGAGTACCTGATCCTCCGGGAGTCCGACATCCTGGCCATCATCAAGTAGCCCGGATCAACAACGAACGACGGCGAACGCGAAGGAGAGGCAGATGGCAGCGAAGGAAATCGGATTCGATGTCGAGGCCCGGGCCCAACTGAAGGCCGGTGTCGACAAGCTTGCGAAGGCCGTGAAGGTCACCCTCGGCCCCAAGGGCCGGAACGTGGTGCTGGATCGGAAGTTCGGGTCTCCCACCGTGACCAAGGACGGTGTTTCGGTGGCCAAAGAGATCGAGTTGGAGGATCCCATCGAGAACATGGGCGCCCAGATGGTCAAGGAGGTCGCTACCAAGACCTCCGACGTGGCTGGCGACGGAACCACCACCGCCACCATTCTCGCCCAGGCTATCTTCGGTGAGGGGTTAAAGAACGTCACGGCCGGCACCAACCCCATGGGGATTCGCAGGGGTATCGACAAGGCCGTCGGCGTGGTCGTGGAACAGCTGAAAAGTTTTTCCATGGAGACCAAGGGGAAGAAGGAGATCGCCCAGGTCGGAACCATCTCCGCCAACAACGACCTGGAGGTCGGAAGCTTGATCGCCGATGCCATGGAGAAGGTCGGCAAGGACGGCGTTATCACCGTGGAAGAGGCCAAGGGGCTGGAGACCACACTGGAGACCGTCGAGGGGATGCAGTTCGACCGGGGCTACCTCTCGCCGTATTTCGTGACCGATCCGGAGAGGATGGAGGCCATTCTCGAGGACGCCATCATCCTGATCCACGACAAGAAGATCTCCTCCATGAAGGATCTTCTTCCAGTCTTGGAGAAGGTTGCCCAGACGGGCAAGCCCCTCCTGATCATCGCGGAGGACATCGAGGGCGAGGCCCTGGCCACACTGGTGGTGAACAAGCTACGGGGAACGCTGAAGGTCTGCGCAGTGAAGGCACCGGGCTTCGGTGATCGCCGGAAGGCCATGCTTCAGGATATCGCCGTTCTCACGGGCGGTCAGGTCATCTCCGAGGAGGTGGGCTTCAAGCTCGAGAACGCCGTGATGAGCGACCTGGGAAGCGCCAAGCGTGTCGTCATCGACAAGGACAACACCACTCTTGTCGACGGTGCCGGCGAGGAGGACAAGATCCAGGGTCGCATCGAGGAGATCAAAGTCGCCATCGACAAATCCACCTCGGACTACGACCGGGAGAAGCTGCAGGAGCGGCTGGCCAAGCTGGCTGGCGGCGTGGCCGTAATCGAGGTGGGGGCCGCCACCGAGACCGAGATGAAGGAGAAGAAGGCTCTGGTCGAGGACGCCTTGCACGCTACTCGTGCGGCCGTGGAAGAAGGAATCGTCCCCGGGGGCGGTGTGGCCCTCCTGCGGGCCCAGGGTGCCCTGGACAAGATGAAGCTCGACCGGGAAGACGAGCAGATCGGCGTGGGGATCCTGCGCCGGGCTCTGGAGCATCCCATCCGCCAGATCGCCACGAACGCCGGGGCCGAGGGCTCCATCGTGGTGGAGAAGGTCCGGGCGGATAAGAACACAAACTTCGGCTACAATGCACAGACCGAAGCCTATGAGGATCTGGTGGAGGCTGGGGTCATCGATCCCACCAAGGTGGTTCGCACTGCCCTGCAGAACGCGGCCTCCATCGCGGGTCTCCTTCTGACCACCGAGGCCGTGGTCGTGGAGAAGCCCGAGCCTGAGCCTCCAATGCCTGCCGGGGGGATGCCCGGCGGCGGCATGGGCGGGATGTACTAGGCCTGGCTTTGAAACCGGGCTTGGGGCGGCGGCCGGAGGGATTGACCCTCCGGCCGCTTCGCATTAGCCTCTGGAAGAACCTGGAAATGGAGAGAATGCACTCATGAAGCGCCCTTTCGAGATCACGACCACGGCCGACACCACCACCCGGACTACCGGGTTGGGGGCTCGCCGGCTTGTGTGACCTCGAAGGACTTCATTGAGCACACCTGCTGCGCGGCCCCCGACCTCCGGGGCCGCGTTCTTCTTTTCTCGGTCCCGGATCGGATGTTCCGCACTCGATCCTGCGAACTCCAGCGAAGACTCGAACCATGGCTGACGGAAGAAACATCAATGTGACGCTCCCGGACGGAACTGTCCTCCAGCTCCCTCGTGGATCAACTCCCGGGGACGTGGCAGCCGCCATCGGACCCGGATTGGCAAAGGCCGCGTTGGGGGCCCAGATCAACGGGGAGACCGTCGATCTGATGCACGGCTTGGAAGAGGATGTCGAGATCCGGATCCTCACTTCCCGTGACGACGAGGCACTGGAACTGCTTCGGCACTCGGCGGCCCACGTTCTGGCCACCGCCGTTCGGGAGATCATTCCCTCTGCCGGCATCGGATTCGGCCCGGCAATCGAAGACGGGTTCTACTACGACTTCGAAGTCCCTGAGCCCTTCACTCCGGAGGACATCGAGGCCATCGAGAAGAAGATGGCCGAGGTGGTGGATGCCGATCTCCCCTTCGAGCGGCAGCCGGTGACGAAAACGGAGGCCAGGGGTCTCTTCTCCGATGACGCCCTGAAGCTGGAACGGCTGGAGGAGTTCACCGATGGGGAGGCGATCACGGTCTACCGGGACGGAGCTTTCCTGGACCTGTGCAGGGGACCTCATCTGCCCTCCACAGGAAAGCTGAAGCACTTCAAGCTCCTTTCCTCCTCAGGGGCGTACTGGAGGGGCGACGAGAACCGGCAGATGCTCCAGCGCATCTATGGGACCGCCTTCTTCGAAAAGAAGGAGCTGAAAGCGCACCTCCATCGCCTGGAGGAAGCCAGGAAGCGGGACCACCGTGTCCTGGGCAAGCAGCTGGACCTTTTCTCAACAGACCCCCGGGTGGGGGCGGGCCTGATCCTCTGGCACCCGAAGGGGGCCATTATCAGGAACGAGGTGGAGCGGTTCGAGCAGGAGCTGATCCTGAGGCACGGCTACGTCCTGGTCTACACCCCCCACGTCATGAGCGAGCGCCTGTTCGAGATCTCCGGGCACCTGGAGAACTACCAGGAAGACATGTTCGGAGCCATCGACGTGGAGGGGGCCCGGTATCGGCCGAAGCCGATGAACTGCCCGGGGCACATCGCCATCTACGAGTCCCGGCAGCGATCCTACCGGGACCTGCCCATCCGGATGGCGGAGTTCGGCACGGTGTACCGGTACGAGCGGAGCGGAGTCCTCCACGGGATGCTCCGGGTGCGGGGATTCACCCAGGACGACGCCCACGTATTCTGCACACCGGAGCAGGCTCCGGAGGAGATCGGCCGCCTCCTGGGCCTGGTGGACGAGATGTTGGCTGTCTTCGGCTACCCCTACAACATCGAGCTGGCTACTCGGCCCGAGAAGGCCCTGGGCTCCGAGGCCCAGTGGGAAGAGAGCCAGAACATGCTCGCCCGGGTGCTGGAGGAGCGGGGCAAGGAGTACCAGATCGACGAGGGGGGCGGGGTGTTCTACGGCCCCAAGCTGGACTTCAAGCTGATCGACGCGATCGGACGAAAGTGGCAGGGGCCAACGGTTCAGTTGGATTTCAACCTCCCTGATCGCTTCGAGATGGAGTATGTGGGGGAGGACAACGAGCCCCACCGGCCCGTCATGCTTCACCGGGTGTTGGTCGGGTCCATGGAACGGTTTGTGGGCGGCCTGATCGAACACTACGCCGGTGACTTCCCCCTTTGGATGGCCCCTGAGCAGGTCCGGGTACTCCCCGTTTCCGAACATTGGATCGAGAGCGCCCGGGAGTTGACCGCCCAGCTCGCCGAGGCAGGGATTCGTGCCGTCCTCTACGATCGGGAAACCCTGGGGTACCGGATTCGGGACGCTGAGCTCCAGAAGGTCCCCTACATGGCCGTGGTTGGAGAGCGAGAAGCCGAGAACGGAACAGTAGCCGTGCGGAAACGGGGAGCGGGGAATAAGCAGGACGTAGTGTCCCGGAGCGAATTTGCCGAGACGTTGGCGGAAGAGATTCGCACCCGGGCCCTGAGATGACCCCATCGACCGCACTTTCGTCGCGGGCGTGGGGTCCGGTGGCTCTCGATTCCCTTTGACAGGGACCGGGGAATATCTCAGGAAAAGCCTTGACGCCATTAGGCTTTCCGGTACCTTTGAGGACACAATTGGAAGCGGGGGAGGAAATCCCCCCACCTTTCGGTCCCCGCCGCGGCGAGGGCACCGCCGGGTCGAGAGAGAGTGGCGGGGTGACGAACTCCGCCACTGTGTCCTGGCCCGGTACTCCCGGGTCATTTTTTTTCGGTTGGTGCGCGGGCGGGGAAAACGACCAACTACAGAGCGGAGGTTCTGACCATCAAGGAGCAAAAGGTCCGAGTCAACGACCAGATCCGGATCAGCCCCATTCGTCTGATTAGCGACGACGGCGAACAGATCGGAATCGTTTCCATCGATGAAGCCAGAGAGCGCGCAGAGGATCAGGGGTTGGACCTGGTTGAGGTTGCCCCCGACGCCCGGCCCCCCGTGGTCAAGCTCATGGACTACGGGAAGTTCAAGTACGAACAGGCGCGGGCAGCGAGGGAAGCCAAGAAGAAGCAGCACAACATCCAGGTCAAAGAGGTCAAGTTCCGTCCCGGGATCGAGGAGCACGATTACGATTTCAAGACCCGGCATGCTCGCCGGTTCCTCGAGGAGGGGAACAAGGTTCGCCTCACGATGATGTTCAGGGGGCGACAGATCACCCACTCGGAACTGGGCCTCGAGGTCCTCGAGCGATTGAAGGTGGACCTCGGAGATATCGGGAAGGTCGAGTCGGAGCCCAGCTTCGAGGGGAGGGTGATGTTCATGGTCATGGCTCCCCTGAAGGCCAAGTAGAAGCAGAGGGTCAGAATTAGACGCCCCTGAGGGGCCCCTCCGGGGGAGAGCCTTTTGGGCCCGTTCCAAGAAGAGGGGGGCGCCCCTTCAAGGAGTTTGTTATGCCAAAAATGAAGACCAACCGGGCTGCAGCGAAGCGGATGCGGAAGACGGGTACCGGGAAGATCAAGCGGATGAGGGCCTACAAGAGCCACATTCTCACCAAGAAGGACAGGAAACGGAAGCGGCGCCTGCGGACCAGTACTCTGGTTGCCAAGGCTGATTTGAAGCGGGTCAAGCGCCTGCTGGTCAAGTAAGACGGAAGGAGTCCATCAATGCCTCGTGTCACGCAAGCAGCCGCACGGAAGAAGCGCAAGAAGAAGATCTTCAAGGCCGCAAAGGGATACTTTGGAGGGCGGAAGAACCTCTACAAGACCGCCAAGGATGCGGTGGAGAAGGGGTGGGAGCACGCCTACCGGGACCGGAAGAAGAAGAAGCGGAATTTCAGGGCTCTGTGGATCACTCGGATCAACGCCGCTGCCCGCGAGAATGACCTCTCCTATTCGAGGTTCATGAACGGGCTCAAGCGGTCTGGAGTCGAGCTGGACCGGAAGGCCTTGGCCGACCTGGCCGTCCGAGATCCTGACGCCTTTAGTAACCTGGCCGAACGGGCCAAGGAGGAGCTGGCCAAGGCCAGCTGATCCCCTCCGCACACCCCGTTTCGGCAAAGGGCTTCACGATTTCGTCGTGGAGCCCTTTGTCTTAGGTTAGCGGGTCTCTCCGGGAGCCGGGTCGGCAATGGCGGATGAGTCTCGAACAGGGTGGGCGAAAACCAATCATAGGAGACCCCACAGGACGATGAGCGGGAAAGAATCACTGATAGAGGCGCTTCGGGCCCTGGAAAAAGAAGCCTTGGATCACATCGGGAGGGCTACCTCGGTGGAGTCCCTGGAGGATATCCGAATCCGGTTTCTGGGCCGGAAGGATGGACGGATCTCGGGGATTCTCCGGGGCCTCGGTGGATTGGACGCCGATGAGAGGCCGGCGGTGGGCGCGGAGGCCAATCGGGTGAAGGCGGTGGTCACAGCCTCCCTGGAAACCCGGCGTGGGGACCTGGATACTCAATCCCACTCAGATGACGGAGATGTGGATCTCTCTCTTCCGGGGCGTGGGGTTTGGTGGGGGGGGCGTCACCCGGTCACACAGGTGATCGACGAAATCTGGGAGATCTTCCGGGGGATGGGGTTCACCCGTGCTCGTGGGCCGGAGGTCGAAACGTCCTGGTACAACTTCGTGGCTTTGAATACGCCGTTGGACCATCCGGCGGTCGATGAAGCAGATACCCTGTACCTGAAAGATTCCTTTCTCCTCAGGACCCACACGTCTCCGGTGCAGGTCCGAACCATGGAGCAACATCAGCCTCCGGTCCGGATCATCGCCCCGGGAATGGTGTTCCGGCGAGACACCCCGGACGCCACCCACACTCCGGCCTTTCTTCAGCTCGAGGGGCTGGTGGTGGACGAAGGGGTGACCTTCATCGACTTCAAGGCCACCCTGGCGGAGTTCGCCAAGCGCTTCTGGGGGCCCGGGACGAAAGTCCGGTTTCGCCCGTCGTTCTTCCCGTTCACGGAGCCCTCTGCGGAGGTCGACGTCAAACGAATGGTCGCGAGGCCGGACGGAACCAGGGAAGAGACAGAATGGCTGGAAATCATGGGGGCTGGAATGGTGGACCCGGCGGTTCTCGATAACGTCGGATACGACTCCGAGCGCTACACCGGTTTCGCGTTCGGCATGGGTCCCGCTCGTATCGCAGCCCTCAAGTATGGCATCCGTGACATCCGTGTGTTCTATGAGAACGATATCCGGTTCCTGAAGCAGTTCGCGCAGACATGAATGTCTCTTACCGATGGCTCAAGGCCCTCCGGCCCGATCTCACGCTATCCCCAGAGGAGATGGCCGAGCTCCTCGCCCTGCGGGGTGCGCCGGTGGAGGAACTCCTCCATCTGGCTCCCGGCCTCTCTGGCCTGACCGTCGCACGCGTGGAAGGAGTGGAGAAGCACCCGGGGGCGGACCGTCTGTCCGTATGCCAGGTGAACGCGGGAGGGGAGACTCTCCAGGTGGTCTGCGGAGCGCCCAACGTCGAGGCTGGCGGGTTCTACCCCTTCTCACCAGTGGGTTCGAGACTCCCCAACGGGGCCAAGATCCGGCGGGTGAAGATCCGGGGCGTGGAGTCGAACGGGATGTTGTGCTCCGAAGCGGAGTTGGAGATGGGCTCCGACGCGGACGGGATCATGGCCCTGGAGGGGGATCTGGTTCCAGGCACTCCGCTGGCCAGTGCCCTGGGACTCGACGATTGGCGTTTGGACGTGGAGATCACTGCCAACCGGGGCGATCTCCTATCCCACGTGGGCGTAACCCGGGAGCTGGCTCCCCTGGGATCCGCAGACCTTCCACTTCCACCGGTGCCCGGAGGCTCGGACCCGGAGCTGAGCTTCCTGACGGATGAGCGGGAGGTCTCTGCCCTGGGCGTCACGATTCGGATCGACGATCCGGACCTCTGCTCACGGTACCTTGGTGTCGTGATCAGGGGGGTTGCCGTCAAGCCGTCACCGACCTGGTTGGCCTCCCACCTCAGGGCGGCAGGTTCTCGCCCGATCAATAACGTCGTGGACGCCACGAACTACGTCCTCCTCGAGTTGGGACAGCCCCTCCACGCATTCGACCTCTCGAAGCTGAAGGACGCCACGGTAGTGGTTCGGCGATCCAATGAGGGAGAGCTTATCAAAACCCTGGACGGGGAGAGCAGGCGCCTGCAGGAAGGGATGCTCGCAATCTGCGATTCGGCCGATCCGGTGGCCATCGCTGGAGTGATGGGGGGAGCCGACTCGGAGGTCGAAGGGGGCTCCACGGACATCCTCTTGGAGTGCGCCCTCTTCGATCCCAAGTCGGTGCGAGGGACGAGGAACGCCCTGGGAATGTCCACGGACGCCAGCTACAGGTTCGAGCGCGGAGTGGACCCGGAGGGGATGGAACGGGCGATCCTCAGAGCCGTCGAGATCATCCTCGCGACTGCCGGCGGGAATCCGGATCCGGAGGTCCTGGATGTCTGCCCGAGACCATGGGGAGGACTGACGGTCGCGCTGCGACCTTCCAGGGTGAAGACCTTGCTGGGGATCACCCTCTCGCCTCAGGAGGTCGAGGACCTTCTCACGCCTCTTGGGTTCAGGGTGGTAGAGACCTCGAACGATCGGCTGGAGGTGGCTGTCCCCGGCTTCCGGAGTTACGACGTCCTCAGGGAAGTGGACCTCCTGGAGGAAGTCGCCAGGGCGTATGGCTATGATCGGTTCCCGGAGGACCTGGGTCCATATCGACCGGGGACTGTCCCGGACCATCCTCTTTTCCAGCTCGAGGACGATCTGAGGGACGTTCTGGTGGGTCTAGGGTTCCTGGAGGCACAGACCCAGGCCTTTGCCCCGGAATCGGAAGGAGAGGTCGAGATCGGGAATCCTGTTTCTACTGAGGAGGCGTTCCTCCGGACGGACCTCCTGCCCGGATTGATACGGCGGGTCGAACACAACTTCGCCAGGGGCCAGCGGGATATTCGTCTGTTCGAGTTGGGCTCGGTGTTCTTCGAGGGAATGAAGGGCGAGCTTCCGAAGGAGGAGACGCGATTGGGAGTGGTCCTTACCGGAGATCGGACGCCTCCTCACTGGGGGGAAGACCGGAGGGTCGCAGATCTTTGGGATCTGAAAGGCCTTCTCTCCAGCCTGATTCCATGCGCCCGTCTCCAGGGAGTCACTCTCCAGGACCGGGCTCCGGCTGGCGGGAGGTTGGCGCCGGACGATGGGTTCACCGTCGTCGGGTTCGATGGCGAAGTCCTTGGCCAAGGTGGACGAATACAGGCGAAAGCAGTAGATGCCCCCGCGTGGGCTGGACCTGTGTGGGGTCTGGAGATCACCCTTCCGCCCGTACCGAACGAAAGGCCGGTTCCCATCTTTGAGCCTCTCCCCGCCTTCCCGGGGGTGGATCGGGATCTCGCCCTCCTCCTTCCCAAAGGGCTTCAATCACGCCAGGTTGAGCGGTTGATCCGAGGGACCGCCGGGCCGTATCTGGTGGACCTCAGGATCTTCGATCTCTATGAGGGAGAAGGGGTACCAGACGGTCACCGATCGGTGGCCTTTCAGGGCTTTTCAGAGGTGGAAGCGTTCGACCGGCTCGAGGCCGCAGTGGATGCTGCCCTCGCCAGGGTGGAGAGGCTCCAGGGGGAGCTCGGGGCGGCGAGGGCCCAGGCCGGGGAAATGCAGACACTCTTGCGGAAGTTCACTGGAGGAGAGGAAGATCCCGCCCAGCTCCTGAGCCGGCTCCAGCGACTTGAAGACGAGAACGGAGTTCTCACGGAACGCCTCCGAAAAGGGAGAGAAGGAGTCCAGAAACTCCTGGCCAGGATCCGGTTCCTGGAGGAGCAAGGCTGATGTCAGACGAGCACCAGAAGTCCGCGGTGACCGTTCGTATCGGAGGTGAGGATCATGTGATCCGGGCCAACGTGGAGCCGGAGTACACCGTCCGCTGCGCAAAATGGGTCGACGATCGGATTTCGGAGATCCGAAACCAGTTGGGTTTGATTGAGAGCCACAAAGCCGCGATCCTGGCTGCCCTGTCCATCACGGACGAGTTCTTTCAGGCTCAGATCCAGGCGGACTCGTATCGAGAGGCCGGGGCGGAACGGGCCGACGCGATGGCCCGGAAGCTCGAGCTGGCACTGGGGGATGAACCCGTCGAGTAGTCTCCCTGGGGCCTCCCGGTCGAATTTCTGCCTTGCGTTTGGGGATTCGCAAGGCCTATTCTTCGCTTAACTATTTACGTTTTCTCTGCCTTGGTTACATGAAGGGCAGGGGATTCGGGTATTCACTGCCCACCTCTTCGGTTGCCGAGGCATCCGATTTTCGGAGTGCATAGATGACTTCCCTGGAATACGCGCTAGCGGCCCTCGCCGCGGCGCTCGCTGTTGCGGGCTTCTTCCTCGGGAGGGGAAGGGAACGGGCTCGACAGCAGAGAGAACGCGAAGCGGCCAAGGACGAAGCCAGCCAAATCAGGAGACGGGCCCAGGAGGAAGCTGCCACGCTCAAGGAAACTGCTCTCCTCCAGGGCAAGGAAGAGGTCTTTCGACTGAGGGAGGCCTGGGAGAAGGAGGAGGATCGGAGGCGGGAGGAGCTCGAGCGGCTGGAGAGGAGGGTCGAGGAGCGTTCGGAGTTTCTCGACCGAAAATTCGATAGCCTGAGCGAGCGGGAAGCCAGCCAGGAATCCCGGGCCCGGGACCTGGACCGTCAAGATCAGTCCCTCCGGGACAAGGCCCGTCACGTCCAGGAGATCGAGACGGAAGCCCGGGCCAAACTCGAGTCGCTGGCCGGGCTCTCAGCCCAAGAAGCAAAGAAGCAGCTCGTCGACGCCATGGTTGATCAGGCGCGGGCCGACGCTGCCAAAGACCTTCGGGACATCAAGGAGGAAGCGCAACGGACGGCAGACCGAGAAGCCAAGAAGATTCTGGCACTCTCCATCCAACGGATGGCCGCCGATCAGACAGCCGAAACCACGGTGTCTGTGGTCCAGCTGCCCTCCGACGAGATGAAAGGCCGGATCATCGGACGGGAGGGTCGGAATATCCGGGCCTTCGAGCAAGCCACAGGAGTGGACGTCATCATCGACGACACTCCTGAGGCGGTTGTGCTCTCGGCGTTCAATCCGGTGCGAAGAGAGGTGGCCAGACACGCCCTCGAAAAGCTTATCGAGGACGGGCGAATCCACCCGGGTCGTATCGAGGAGATGGTGGCCAAGAGCGAAAAGGAGGTCGAGCAGGGCATGGTGGAGGCCGCTGAGGAGGTGTTGTACGAGCTCGGAATCCACAATGTCCACTCGGAGATCATCAAAGTCCTCGGCCAGTTGAAGTACCGGACGTCCTACGGACAGAATCAGTTGGGGCATGCCCGGGAGGTCGCCTTCCTCGCCGGAAACATGGCGGCTGAAATGGGCCTGGACGTTCAGGCAGCGAAGCGAGCCGGGATCCTCCACGACGTGGGGAAGGGCCTCACTCACGAGCACGAGGGCACGCACGTGGAGCTGGGTTGGCGCCTGTGCAAAAAGCACAAGGAGCCGGAAGTGGTTCTGAACGCCATCAAGGCGCATCACGATGAAGAGCCACATCTCTTCCCGGAGACCTTCCTGGTTACGGCGGCGGATGCCATCAGCGGATCACGGCCCGGAGCCCGCAGGGAGATGTTCGAGGGCTATGTGAAGCGGCTGGAAAAGCTGGAAGAAATCGCCACCGAGCATCCGGGTGTGGAGCGCTGCTTCGCGATTCAGGCGGGCCGCGAGCTTCGGGTGATGGTCCAACCGGAGAAGGTCACCGATCAGGAGATGGCCCAGATATCAGAGGGCGTCGCCCGTACCATCGAAGGGGAGCTTCAGTATCCGGGGCAAATCAAGGTAGTGGTCATTCGCGAGACCAGGGCCGTGGATTTCGCCCGGTAGCCAGTAGGCAGACGGGATTCAGAATGCCCCTCAGGGTCCAAGTCATTCCGGATAGGGAACTCATCTGGGTTTCCGGCGTGGAGGTCGTCACCGATGACGACCTTATCGCATATGTCCAGGAATATCTGGTGGAGAAAGACCTGAGGAGCTGGGACGAGGTCTTCGACCTGAGCAAAGCAGACCTGCTGGACATCACTTACCCTGGGCTGTCTCAGGTGGCCGCCGCGGCGGCTCCCACCGATCCTGAGGAATCCCCCACGAAGATCGCCATCCTCGTATCCGAGGCCTTCGGCATGGGAATCTCCCGTATGTACCAGAGCCTCAGGGAGGGGCAGGGAGGGCGGCGGGCAGTGAGGATCTTCTGGGAAGAGGACGAACTCTACGCCTGGATGAAGCTCCCCCCGGGATGGAATCCCGAAAAGAACAATTAATTAACAAAATCAGGGCGTTCAGGGGAGGCCAACCTGGTTCGAATCGGTTACCTTTGGGCCCGGCGAAAGCGCCTGGGGCCCCTTGGGCCGGCGTTCTCGCCTGGAACCCATGTGAGAGCTCAGAGGGAGACCGAGAGATCATGAGCGCAGAGATCATTTCTGGGAAGGAAATCGCACAGACGATCCGCGGAGAAACGGCTGCTCGGGTAGCCGCCCTGAAGGAAAAGCACGACTTCGTGCCGGGCTTGGCGACGGTTCTGGTGGGCGAGGATCCGGCCAGCCAGAGCTACGTCGGGATGAAGAATAAGACCGCCAAGGAGATGGGAATCTACTCCCGCCAGCTCACCCTGGATGCCGATACGCCCGAGGACGAGCTTCTGGGGCTCGTGGAGGGTTTGAACGCCGACCCGGACATCAACGGGATCCTGGTGCAGCTTCCCCTGCCGAAGCATATCGACGAGTCCAAGATCCTGCTGGCCATCGATCCGGCGAAAGATGTGGATGGGTTCCACCCGGTGAACGTCGGGAAGCTTTCCACCGGGGAAACCGAGGTATTGGCTCCCTGCACTCCGGCGGGCGTGGTCCAGATGCTGGTCCGGACGGGCAACGATCCGTCGGGGAAGCACTGCGTGGTCGTGGGGCGCTCCAATATCGTGGGACGTCCCATGGCTTCACTTCTTCTGCGGAAGGCGCCGGGCGGGAACGCGACTGTGACCGTATGCCATAGCCGGACTCCGGACCTGGGGGAGATGACCCGGCAGGCTGACATCTTGATCGTGGCCATCGGCTGGCCGGACACGGTGAAGGCCGATATGGTGAAGCCCGGCGCGGTTGTCATCGATGTCGGCACCAACCGGGTAGATGACGACACCCGTGAGCGCGGTTGGCGCCTGGTGGGCGACGTTGCCTTCGACGAGGTGAAAGAAGTGGCGAGCGCTATCACGCCCGTGCCGGGCGGGGTGGGCCCCATGACAATCACCATGCTCATGTCGAACACGGTAGACGCAGCTGTGCGCCAGGCCGGCGTTCAGGAGTAAGCGGAGGAGTAGGATTTCGTGGGAAAAGACTTGAACCTGGACCTTTTTGGCCCTGGGCCGGACCCGGAGGGGGCGGAAGAATCGCCCCCTCCGGTTTCTTCTGACGAGGACTCGACGTCGGTCGGGAGCCCGGGGCATCCCCCTGAGGTGCGAGGAAGTGCCAATCCTCCGGGCCCGGTTACGCAGGATCCGGGATCTGAAGCGGAAGAGAAAGGGGCCGAAGAGCGAGAGGTCTGGACCGTCTCCCAGGTCAATTCCGCCGTACGGGCACTCCTGGAAGAGAGCCTCCCCACTCTATGGATTGCTGGGGAGGTGGCCAACTGGAAGAGGGCGGGGTCCGGGCACTGCTACTTCACCCTGAAGGATGAGTCCGCCCAGCTTCGGTGTGTCATGTGGCGGGGGGACGCAGCCCGGCTGCCCATGGACCCCGAAGAGGGGATGAAGATCAGGGTACTCGGACAGCTGACCCTCTACGAGAGCCGCGGGGAGTTTCAGCTGGTCGCAAAGCTCCTCGAAGACGAAGGGGGTGAAGGGCTCTGGCGCCTCGCGTTCGAGCGCCTCCGGGCCCGCCTGGACGAGGAAGGACTCCTCGCACCCGAGCGGAAGCGGCCACTCCCCCGCTTTCCGCAAACCGTGGGGATCGTCACGTCCCCGACCGGGGCCGCCCTGCACGACATCCTGACGGTCCTGCGCCGGCGGGCGCCGTGGCTCCGTGTGCTTGTAGCCGGAGCCCGGGTCCAGGGCGAGGGGGCGTCCCAGGAAATCGCCGACGCAGTCCAGCGCCTCGGGGGCTCGGGGAGGGTGGAAGTCCTGATCGTTGGCCGAGGAGGGGGTAGTATCGAGGACCTTTGGGCATTCAACGAGGAACCGGTGTCCCGGGCTATTGCGGCCTGCCCGGTCCCGGTGGTGTCTGCGGTGGGTCATGAGGTGGACGTGACCATTTCCGATCTGGTTGCCGACGTTCGAGCCCCGACGCCGTCGGCTGCAGCAGAGGCTGTGGCTCCGGACAAGGACGAGATTCTCAGGTACCTCAAGAATGCAGGAGAGCGTCTCGGTGGAGGCCTCAGAAAGAGGGTCGAGGCCCGACGCTTGGCCCTCTCCCGGGGTGAAGCCGGAATTCACCGCGTGGGTGGCCGCCTCACTGCGTCGAGGCGAGCGAAGCTTCTGGTGCTTCAGGAGAGTCTTACCCGGAATGGAAGAGGGCTCCTGGAGCCAAGGTGGCGGAGGTTCTCCCGATCCCGGGATGATCTGGTCAGGGCCGTGGAGGCGTTGCTCCGGTCCCGACGAGAGACGCTGGTTCGGATCGCCGGGCAGATCGATGCTCTTTCGCCCCTGGCCACCCTCCGGCGGGGGTACGCGGTGCCCCTGGACCCCGACGGCAAAGTCCTTCGTGGGACGGGGGACTTTCCGGGGGGTATGAGATTCCACTTGAGAGTCGTGGACGGCAGGGTGAGATGTGAGGCGCTGGACACGACGAACGATGAGGTGATCAGTGAGTAGTGAATCCAAGGAAAACGACGGTGGAGACGCTCCTTCTCTCGAGACTCGCCTCCGGCGACTCGAGGAAATCGTCGGGCAGCTCGATGCAGAGGAGATGGAACTGGATCAGGCGCTCGCCCTCTTCGAGGAGGGTGTGGTCCACGTGAAGGAAGCGGAGTCGGCTCTGGCTGCGGCAGAACTGCGTGTCGAGGAGCTTCTCGGAGAAACTGAAACGGTCCGGCCTCTCGACGAAGAAGAGGTTTGAGCCGCGGGAGGGCTGACACTGTGGACCTGAAGGAGTTCCTCGCCCGGGAGAGGGCCCAGGTGGACGAGGCCTTACGGGACGCACTACGCGCGCTCTCACCGGCTGTCCCGGTCCGGCTTCGCCCGGCCCTTCGCCACGGGGTTCTGAGTGGAGGAAAGCGCCTCCGTCCCATCCTCTGTGTAGCCGCCTACCGGGCAGCAGGGGGCACGCACGGTGATATCTATCCCCTCGCGGTGTCACTCGAGCTCATCCATGCCTACTCCCTCATGCATGACGATCTTCCCTGCATGGACGACGCGGATCTTCGGAGGGGGGAGCCGACCACCCACCAAGCGCACGGGGAAGCCGAGACGATGGCCGCTGGCGGTTTGCTGATCCCCCTGGCAGCCCGTCAGGCCTGGGACGCCGCCATCGGAATGGGGCTGGGGGAGGCCGTTGGCAGGAGACTCGTGGCGGAGCTGTCCAAGGCCGCGGGGGGCGGGGGGATGGTGGGAGGGCAGGTCCTGGATCTTCTCGGTGAAGAGTCGACGCTATCCGCCTCCGAGCTGGATGACCTCCACCGCAGGAAGACCGGGGCGTTGCTCCGGGCGGCCCTTCTCATGGGAGGGATTGCGGCAAGAGCCGAGAACAAGGCCCTGGAGGCGCTGGACGCCTACGGAAAGGCGATCGGCCTTGCCTTCCAGATTGCCGATGATCTCCTGGACGCGACTTCTTCGGCCCAAGCGCTTGGGAAGGTCCCGTCGGACGCGGACCTGGGGAAGTCAACCTACGTGACCCTCTTCGGAGTGGAGGAGGCCTCGAAGAAGGCACAGGCGCTCGTGGACGACGCCGTCGGGGCTTTGGAGCTTGGAGGCCTCACCGCTCCCGAGTTGGATGCGCTGGCCCGCTACATCGTCGAACGACGGAAATAGGAGGATTACCGGTGCTCCCCGGATCCTCCGCGGCGCCCGGGGTGCCGGAAGGTGTTTCTTTCCCTTAGTTTTCAGGTTTCAGTCAAGATGAGAAGGAGAGAGGAACGGTGGCCCTCCTCGATCGGGTGAAAACCCCCAAGGACATCCGGGCGCTTTCCCGCCAGGAACTTCACGATCTCGCTCGGGAGGCTCGCGAGCGACATATCGATGTGGTGTCGAGGGTTGGCGGACATTTCGGGGCAAGCCTCGGCGTCACGGAGCTCACCGTGGCCCTCCACCATGTGTTCGACACTCCCCGGGACAAGATCGTCTGGGACACCGGCCATCAGGCGTACATCCACAAGATCCTCACCGGTCGAAACGACCAATTCCCCTCCATTCGACAAAAAGGCGGGTTGGCTCCGTTCTGCCGAAGAGATGAGTCGGAGTACGACGCGTTCGGCGCAGGTCACGCAGCTACCTCCATCTCCGCTGCTTGGGGGATGGCCGTTGGGCGGGATCTGAGAGGAGAGGACAACTCCGTTATCGCGGTCATCGGCGACGGAGCCATGGGCTGCGGACTGGCGTACGAGGCGCTGAACAATGCCGGCCATACAGACCGGAACTTCATCGTCATCCTGAACGACAATGAGATGTCTATCGCGCCGAATGTGGGGGCGATGAACAAGTACCTCACGAGCATGATCACCAACCCGGTCTACAACCGGGTCCGGCGCGAAGTGAAGGATCTTCTGCACAGGGTCCCCACGAGCCTTGGGGATGCCATGGAGCACTTCGCCTACAAGGTGGACGAGAGCGTGAAGAACATCTTCATGCCGGGGATGCTCTTCCAGGAATTGGGCTTCAGGTACGTCGGTCCGGTGGAAGGCCACGATCTGGACGCCCTCGTGGACACGCTTTCAGGGGTGCGGCGAATGCGGGGTCCGATCCTCGTCCACGTCCTGACACAGAAAGGGAAGGGGTTCAGCTTCGCCGAGGAGGACCCCTTCAAGTGGCACGCAGCCAAACCCTTCGACAAAGATTCGGGAAGCTCAAAGGGTGGGGGAGGGGGTCTCCCACGGTACCAGAAGGTCTTCGGGGAAGGCCTGGTGCAGCTGGGTCAGATGAATCCGAAGGTCGTGGCCATCACAGCCGGAATGCGAGATGGAACGAGCACGGATCTGTTCGAGAAGGCCTTCCCAGATCGGTTCTTCGACGTCGGGATCGCCGAGGGGCACGGGGTGACCTTTGCAGCCGGGCTGGCAACCGAGGGAATCAAACCCGTGGTGGCTGTGTATTCGACCTTCCTGCAGAGAGGTTACGACGGGATCATCCACGATGTCGCGCTACAGAATCTCCCGGTCGTGTTCGCCATGGATCGGGCCGGGGTGGCTGGCGCGGACGGTCCGACCCACAACGGCACGTTCGACATCAACTACATGTTGACCGTTCCGGGCATGACGGTGACGGCACCGAAAGATGGTGCCGAAATGCTTGCTCTCCTCCGCCTGGGGGTGAGACAAGAGAAGGGCCCGTATTCCGTTCGATGGCCCAGAGACTCGGTTCCGGAACCAGTGCCCCACCTCACGGAGATCCCCGACATCGAGTTCGGAACTTGGGAGGTCCTCAGGGAAGGGAGCAGCCTCGCCATCTTCGCCGTAGGCACCATGGTTCTGGAGGCGTTGACGGCTGCCGATGTGTTGGCCGGGGAGGGGATCGAGACCACCGTCGTCAACTGCCGATTCCTCAAGCCCTTGGACGAGGCCGTCCTGAGCAAGGTCCTTCAAGAACACAACAAGATCCTCACAGTGGAGGAGTCCGCTGTGGTGAACGGGTTCGGGGCGTTTCTCTCCCGCGCGGTCGAGCAGCACCCACTGGGCCGAGGTGTATCCGTTCGGGCGTTGGGGATTCCCGACAAGTGGGTGGAGCATGGGGGGCGTGCGGAACTTCTGCGGGAGATCGACCTGGATGCCCAGGGGATCGCAAAACAGGTGAGGGAGTTATCCCAGGTCGGAACCCCGTCGTCTCCTACCCAAATCATGGAAACGGCGAGATGAGCCCCAATCCCACCGGTCCCCCCGATTTCCGCCGCCTCGGATTGGTGGGGCAGACCAGCCATCCCGGGCTCCGCCCGGTTCTGGAGCGCTTGCGACCCATCTTCGATCAACACGGAGTGGAAGTCGTCTTTCAGGAACGTCTTCGTCCCGGGGACCCCCTCGGCCTCGAGATGGAAGGGACGCTGGAAGGGGGGATCGACCTTCTGATCACCCTCGGTGGCGACGGTACACTGCTTTGGGGGGCACGGCTCGTCGCGGAACTTGGGGTCCCGGTTCTCGGAATCAACCTGGGTCATTTGGGCTTCCTGACCTCCGTCTCCCTCGACAAGATGGAGGACGCCCTGGAGAGCCTCTTCCGGGGAGAATATGTCGTCGACTCCCGCTCGACCCTGGAGGCGGTGGTGGTCGGGGAGGGAGGGGAACAGAGGGACCGGTACCTGGCCCTGAACGACTTCGTCATCCATAAGGGCGGGATGGCTCGAGTGACCCGGCTGGACCTTCTGGTCGGGGAAGGGGACCAGAAGGAGGCAATCGGACGGATCAGCGGAGACGGCGTGGTCGTGGCGACTCCGACGGGCTCTACCGCCTATTCCCTCTCCGCCGGGGGCCCCATCGTGGCTCCGGCCATGGGGTGCATCATCGTGACCCCCATCTGCCCTCACACCCTCGCAGTCCGGCCTCTCGTGATTCACGCAGAGGAGACGGTCACCGTGACCCCGTTGGACATGGACAGCAACCTCGTCTTGACGGTGGATGGTCAGGCTGGGTCCGACCTGTGTATGGGCGAATCGGTGGTGATTCGTCAGGCCGAAGCCCGGGTGTCCCTGATCCGGTTTCAGGGCCAGACATTTTTCGGTACCCTTCGCCAGAAGCTGAACTGGGCGATCCGGACGCAAGGAGAGGCCTGAGATCCCCGGTCGGGGCGGGCTTGCGATTCCATCCACAGGGGCCCGCTCCGGTCTCGGTCACCTGCTGAGTCCTCTTCCGAGGCCAGCAGGGCCATTGAAGAGCCCTCAGGGTTCGATCTAGATTCCTCGAGTTCGCCCAAAACCCTTTCATCCTCCCGGCGCCCTGGCATGCTCATCGAACTCAGAATTCGGGACTACGCCGTAATCGACGAGTTGTCTCTGAGCCTGGAGTCCGGACTGAATGTTCTTTCCGGAGAGACCGGGGCCGGCAAGTCCATTATCGTGGGAGCCCTCTCTCTGCTGGTAGGGGATCGAGCGTCCTCCCAGGTGGTCCGGGAGGGGGCGGACCGGTCCGTGATCGAAGCTGTGTTCGACATCGGTCGGTCTGATCGAATCCAGGAGAAGCTCGTGGAGGGGGGGTTCTCTTTCGAAGAGGACCTGCTGATCCTCCGACGCGAAGTGGCTGCGGAAGGCCGAAATCGTGCGTGGGTGAATGGATCTCCGGCCACCGCGTCGACGGTTGGCTCACTAGGGGAGATGCTCGTGGACATCCACGGGCAACACGACCACCAGAGCCTTCTTCAGGCCTCCCGGCAGCGAGAGATCCTGGACGTATACGGAGGGGCGAAGGGGTTGGCCGAAGAGGTGACGGACCGTTACCGGAATACGGTGGCTCTTCAAAAGGCGCTCCAGGAGAAGCGGACCAGGATCCGAGAGTTGGAGGCTCGTGCAGACTTCCTGCGGTTCCAGCTCCAGGAGATCGAGGCCGGGGACTTGAGCCCAGGAGAGGAAGAGGCGCTGGAGGGGGAAGCCAGGCGGCTGGAGCATGCCCAAGAACTAGCCAGCGGAGCTCGGGGCCTGCAGGAGAGCCTGTACGGGGAGGAGGGCTCCGTCTCGGATCGGGTGGCAGAGCTACAGAGCCTTCTGGACCGCCTGGCTCGCCTCGATCCGTCCCTCTCCGAGGCCTCCAGCACTCTGGGGGAGGCCTTCCACCTGCTGGCCGAAGCAGGGCAGCGCATGGGGAGCTATGCTGCCGGGATCGAAAGCGACCCGGGGCGGCTGGAGGAGATTCGAGAGCGCCAGGACCTGATATTCAAGCTCAAGAGGAAATACGGTCCCGAGCTGGAGGATGTCCTGGCGACCGGAGACCGCGTGAAGGCCGAGCTGGAGGAATTGGCCGAGGCACCAGGGGATCTCCGGCAAGAGGAGGAAGAGCTGGAGCGCTCAACATCGGAGTTCCTGGCCAAGGCACAGGAGCTGACGGACAGGAGGACGAATGCCGCAGGTCGGCTGCAGCGAGCGGTCCAGGCCGTGCTCCCGGAATTGGGCCTTCCCAAGGCCGAATTCGACGTTCAACTCTCGCCGCTGGACGAGCCAGGAGCCGCCGGCGCCGAACGGATCGACTTCCTGACCTCCCTGAACCCTGGCTTCACGGCAGGGCCCCTCCGCCAGATCGCTTCAGGCGGGGAGCTGTCCCGTATCATGCTGGCACTGAAAGCCGTCCTCGCGGAAGCCGACAGCGTTCCCACCCTGGTGTTCGACGAGATCGACTCCGGGGTCGGGGGTGAGGTGGCGCTTCGGGTGGCGGACAAGCTCAAAGAAGTAGCCAGGCACCATCAGGTGTTCGTCATCACCCACCTTCCCCAGCTGGCGTCACGAGCACACCATCAGTTGTCGGTGGAAAAGGATGACCTGGAGGGTCTGGCCTCCACGCGGGTTCGGGAGCTCACCGGCGAGGATCGGATTGCGGAGGTGGCGAGAATGTTGGGGGGAGATCCTGATTCGGCGGCATCCAGGGAACACGCCCGGGAGCTCCTTCGGTCCGCCTGATCCGGACAGGCAGCGCCCTCACCGGTTCGTCGGGTCGGCAACCGGCCCTTCACCCTTCTCCTCTCTCCCCCAGAGAAACCTGAACACCGAGAGCCCGGCTTCGAGCCGTGGCCCCTTGGGTGTCTGTCCTCCGGCGCCCGCCACCGGATGGTAGTAGGTGAATCGCGCCTGCAGGGGAATCGGTGTCTCTCCCCTGGCGTGGGGGGCGAGGGTGGAATAGGTGGCGCTGATGCCTACCTCGTGGAGCACCTGTCGTGTCTCGTAATTCAGGTGTTCCGGGGCTGGGTAGTTCAAGAGGGCCGCGGTTTCTGGGTCCACGGGCGGTAGGGCGTATCGGTCTGATCCTTTGAACCAGAACCGGTACCGCATGCCGAAGGAGATGTCGGGGGTGAAGTAGTAGCGGGGGTTCACCTGGAGATCGAAATAGTTGCCCGGAGTCCAGTTCAGAAGCGCCATCCGCCCTCTGTCAGGGAGCACCTCTGAGGACGATGCGATCCGCCGGATCGCCGTCCCTTCCTGCTGTAAACCGAACCGAGCGTTGGCCCAGGCGCCGAAGCGGGTTCCCAGGTCCACCATCCCGAAGAGGCTCCCCTCGAAATCCATCTGGTCATCGGAAGGATCCAGGTCCAGGAAACGATACGGATCCTCCTGAGTCCCCGTGGCCAGTCGAACAAGCGCTCCGACACCCAGCTGAGCCCGGAAGAACGGGAGGGTACCCATGGAGTCGGGCTGAAAGCCAACCCGGATCAAGCGGACTGCGGCAGTGATTTCGACGTCCCCCAGGGCCAGAGGCGTGGTCCAGTTGCCGAGAGGCGCGCCCTGCATGGCCGGGGAGGTCAGGAAGGAGGAGAAATCCTCTTCCGTGAGGTAAGATTCGGCCAGGGGGACCGTCTCCGGAAGACCAGTGAATCCCGCCGCGGTGAGGGAAGCCCTCAGGTTATCCAGACGCTCCTGCAACCGCGAGCCGGCCAAGGAGCCCGTGACGGGGAAGAAGGAGCCGTGGCCATAGGCACCGGAAAGGGCGTCCAGGTAGGATCTGGCCTCCAGGAGAGCCGGGTTTCCGGGACTCTGGCTCTCGGCGTTGTCGAGGAAGGCCCCGAAACTCGACAGGAATCCATCCGCCCCGGGGGTCAACCCGACATCGGCTGAGAGGGAGTCCGCGTCGAGGGTGAATACCATCTCCGTCCTGGGCCGGACCAAGGGCACCATCGCCCCGACGGCCAGCCAATCGGTGACTCCAACATCCAGCCGGAAGGGAAACACCAGCCTGGACTGCTCGATGAACGCCTGGGTCGAACCCAACCGGACCTGATAGGCGTTGTCCTGCAGGGCTTCCCGAAGGTTGTACTCGAGAGTTCGCAGGTGGGGAAGGGCCGCACTCCCGAAAGGGGAGGCCGCGAGATCAATGCTGAGGTCCTCTACCTCCTCTGACTCCACACCCCCCGGCCCCGTCACCGAACCGTACCGTGAATCCCAGGCCCAGAACGTGGGGGCGAAATCGAAGCGGACACGGCCACCCGTCAACCAGGGAAGCTCCTGCCCCATGCCCGGGTTCGGTAAGAAGACCCCGGCGGTGAGGACGAAGGCCAAGGCGGCCAAGTGTCGGGTCCGGCCCATGTGTCTCCAGATCGTGGGAGTCGAGTCCGAGTTGCCCTTCTTAGAAACCGGCAGGAGAGTCCTTGTTCCCCCGGCGAAAACGGAAGGAAATCTAACGGGGGGAAGGGATTAGAGGAAACGCGCCCCCGGGCCTTGCGGCTTGACACCCCACCAGCGGATTTCTAGCTTCATTCTTGTGTTCTGGGAGGATTCTTCGGAACTGTGGACCGTTGTTTCGGTATAGGTCCATAACCTCCCGGCCCGTGCGGGAATAGCTCAGCTGGTAGAGCACAACCTTGCCAAGGTTGGGGTCGCGGGTTCGAGTCCCGTTTCCCGCTCTGGGGGGCGAAGCGGTGAAAAGCCGCCCATCGCCCCCCTTCATTTTGGCGCCGTAGCCAAGTGGTAAGGCAGAGGTCTGCAAAACCTCCATTCGGCGGTTCGAATCCGCCCGGCGCCTCTGAAGCGAGGCTGGCTCCGCCTGGAGCCGGCCTCGCTTTCTTGGACTCCGGGCGGATGAGAACCGAAGGTTCGAGCCGAGGGGGCCAGAGGGCTGGGCTCCTTCCCAAGGTATTCCCCCGAGACGAGCGAGGACGCCGTGGGCGGCTCCGCCCGGTCGGCATTCCCATGCAGGCGCCAGGCTGTTTT
>JBDHCH010000014.1:0-42050 GCA_039592115.1 Gemmatimonadota bacterium
CTCCGGCGTTCCCACGATCTGCCCCAGCCGGGTGACCAAGGTTCGTTCCGTGAGCTCCTGACCCAATGCTTTCGCGATTCCGAAGTCGATGATCTTCACCACCGGCTCCCCTTCCTTCACTGTCACGAGAACATTGGAGGGCTTGAGGTCCCGGTGGATCACGCCCTTGTGGTGAGCGTGCTGAATGGCGTGACACACATCTACGAACAACCGGATCCGGTCGGCTGTGGAAAAGCGGTTCTTGTCGCAGTAGTCGGTGATGGGTACGCCTTGGACCAACTCCATGACAAAGTACGGACGCCCGGTGTCGGTGGCTCCGCCGTCATAGAAGCTGGCGATGTTGGGGTGGTCCATGACCGCCAGGGCCTGACGTTCCGCCTCCAATCGAGCCAGGACCTGCTTTGTGTCCATTCCGAGCTTGATGAGCTTCAAGGCGACGCGTCGGTGAACCGGCTCGGTCTGCTCGGCAAGCCACACTTCGCCCATCCCGCCCTCTCCCAGAAGGTCGAGGAGTTTGTACGGGCCGATGGATTCGGTTGTGGAGGGGCCATGGGTGTCGCCGGACATTTGGACCTCCGGGGTGAGAAGGAAGGCTCGTGCTGAAGTGAGCCCCGCCTCAGGGTCGCTCGGACGCGAGTGCCGGGTGTCTTCGGAATTCCCTGATCGATTCACCCGGGAAACAGGGAGGTTGCGGCGGATTACCTGGCCCCAACATGTGAATATGGTTAAGGATCGGGCAAGGTCCGGATGCCGGACAATCTGACGAGAGCTGCCTCCCAAAGGGATGTTGAGGGGATGTCATGACTACCGCACTTAGAGTACTCCTGCTGATCTTGGCCATCAGCGGGTTGGCGGCCTGCGACTCCACCACCGCACCCTCGACCACGCTGGTGGAGGCCGAGATCACAACTGATTTCGAAGGGGCCTCCCTGGAGAGTTGGGGTCAGCTCTCGCCGGGAGTATTCCACCTCCGGATCCGGCGGGACACGAACTCGGAATTTGCCCGCTGGTACTCCTTCAGGGTGCTGGACGGCCAGGGAGATGACCTGACCTTCCGCGTCGTCAACGCCGGGCAGGTATCTGCCGCTTCAGCCTTCTCCTTCAACCGGCCGGCGGTCAGCGAAGATGGCGGCGGCTCATGGAGCCGGATTCAGGGCCCAAGCTACGATGCGGGCGTGTTCTCATTCTCCTACACCCCGACATCCTCCGACACCTGGATCGCCCTGGGCCCTGTGTACAATTTCTCCCGCGTGACGGACCTGATGGAGGAGATCCGAGATCACTCCATGGTGGATTCCCTCACGATCATCACCCAGACTCTCCAGGGCCGACCTCTTCACCTGATCAAGATCACGGATCCCGCCGTCCACGATTCCCTGAAAGGCGCCGTATGGGCCATCGGTCGGCAGCACCCCGCCGAAGTGGGGGGATCCTGGATGGCGGAAGGACTCTTGCGGTGGCTGTTGACCGATGAGCCTCAAGTCCGGGATCTCAGGCGCCAGGCCGTGTTCTATCTGGTGCCTTTCATGAACCCGGATGGAGTGGCCCTGGGCAACTATCGGGTAAACTCTGTGGGTGCGAACCTGAATCGGGAGTGGGCCTCCCTGGATCCCGAACGGGCTCCCACCGTGGCCGCAGTAGCTCATCGCATCGAATCCTTCGCCTCCTCGGATCGAAGGTTCGAGTTCTTCGTGGATTTCCACGCATACTCTTCCCTTCGGAAGAACTTCTTCTTCTTCAGTGGCCTCGATCGGGCACCTCAGGAGCAGGTGCAAGAAATCGAAACGCTCATGGTCCATTTCGAGGAGATCAACGGAGACTTCACCCGGGCAGGCTCGGATCCCTCCTCCGACGATACCCGATTGGCTCGGGGGTGGGCATTCGAGACGTTCGGAGTCCAGGCAGTCACGTTCGAGTGCTCCTACCAGGATGTGACCTATGGTCCCTTCGCCGGCGAATACATGACCCCGGCCCGGTATCTGGCATTGGGGGAGGGGTTGGGGAAGAGCGTGGCCGAAGTGCTCTTTGGGATTCCACCCTCCGGCTGAACGGACGACTCTAGGAACCGGGGCGGTCGGAGGTGTCGGGCTTCGTCGGGGGGGGGTTCCTCAGGCCATCGTTCAGGAATGCACCTCCACTACGTCTCCGTCCTCCAGCACGTGGTGCTCGTGGACCGATTGGCCGTCGAACGCGCTGGGCCCCCAGACGCGGGCGAACTTGATCCCCTGGGCGATCTCTTTGTGGATGGCCTTCGCCAGGTCCTCCACGGTACTGCCACGGCGCAGGGTGAAGGGCCGGGTGAGGTCGGGCTCCTTCCGGGGTTCTTTGCTGTAGATGCGGATGATGTCCAGCGCTTCGTAACACGCCCTGCCCAAGGCATCCAACCCCTCTTCAGTTGTGGTGGACACCCGGACCTGCGGCCAGGGCAGCTCCATCAAGTCGGCAAGGGCTTCCAGGTCGTCTTCGGCTCCGGGTAAGTCCATGCCCGTAGCAACCAGGATCGCCCGTTTGTAGGTCCAGCCCGGGCGGGGGGCTTCCGGTTTCTCGGCTCCTGCGGCATAAAGTCCGATTGCCCTCTTGGAGAGAAGCTCTTCCACCAACTCCAGGCCTTGAAGGGGGGCCTTGGCGGAGATCACGATCCAGACCAGGTCCGCCGCTCGGATCAGATCGTATACCCACGGCTCCACATGCTCGTGGCAGAGGGGCGGGAGGTCGATGAGCTGGAAGGCGATGTCCTCGTAGGGCATCATCCCCGGGGAGGCCTTGAGGGTGGTGAGGGGGTAGGCCGCCACCTCAGGACTCGCGTGAGTGAGAGTGGCCACCAGGCTGGATTTCCCCGCATTCGGTGCTCCTGCCAGCGCGACCTGCCCGGCCCCTTCCTTTGGGATCCGGTGACTGGGCCCCTTTCCCGGCTTCTTCTTGGCAGGTTCCTGCCGGAGCTTGGAGAGCCTGGATCGAAGGTCGGCCTGAAGATGCTCGGTTCCCTTATGCTTGGGGATGACCCGGAGCATCTCTTCCAGGGCAGCCATTTTCTCCTCTCGGGTAACGGCAGCCTTGAACCTGGCTTCAGCTTCTCGGTACACTGGGGTGAGATTGGCCGGCATGTCCTTCCTCCGTGGGAGATGTCCAGTCCCGGTGGAGATAGCCCCTCAGGCCCATCGCCTTCACCCCTCAGGATGAATCCTGGCTGCGGCCAGGGCAAGGAGAGGAGAGTCCCATATGTCCATCGGCGCGAGTTTGCTCCCGGAGTTGGACCAGGAGATTGCGAAGAGCCGGAAGGTTCTGGAGCGGGTTCCCATGGATCGATTCGACTGGAAACCCCACGAAAAATCCTTCAGCCTGGGTGAGCTTTCCAACCACGTGGCACGCCTCCTGGGATGGGGCTTGGAAACCCTTTCCACCGAGTCCCTGGATCTGGCACCGGAGGGAGGGGAGGTGGAAACGCCGCCTGTCGCGGAGACCGGCGACGGGCTCCTGGTCATCTTCGACGAAGGAGCCGACGCGTTCAGAAAGGCCATCGAGGAGACTTCCGACGATGCCTTCATGGCACCCTGGACCCTCCTCATGGGAGGCGAGACCCTGTTCACCCTTCCCCGGGTGGCGGTGATCCGGAACATGATCCTGAATCACATGGTTCATCACCGGGGTCAACTGACGGTCTACCTGCGCCTCAATGACGTTGCGGTGCCGGCTCTCTACGGGCCATCGGCTGACGAATCGGCGTAGGGATGTGGGTAGGGAGAGGGGAGAGAGATCCAGCCGGGAATCCCTGATTGCGCAGGGGATCCGGTGGGGCCGGGGGTTTCCATGAATCAAACCTCCGGCCCCTTGTCTCAGAGGGGCTGCACCGGGACGCAGATCTCCACGATGTGCATTCCTTCCGGGTGTTCCTCCGGGTTGTTCAGATAGCGTTCGAATGCGAGACCGTCCGCCGGCACATAACCGCTATCCGGAAGCCAGCCGCCGTAGACCGCCGACCAGGCAGCTTCGTACTGGTCGGTGGATAATTCGAACTTGGCTTGGGCGTAGCGCCCGCTTGCCAGGGTCATCTTCCCCACCTCGCCGGAAACTTCTGTATCCGCCGGGACGGTGATCCCCACACTGAGGCGCAGTTTCTGCTCATCCGTGACGTTGGGATCGTCATGGTAGATGGAGAGCATCTGGGTTTGGGGAAATTGAATCAGATCCCGAGGTCCGGCCCACTTGAAGAGCTTCCCAAAGAGTCCGGCGAAGAGCTCCGAATCGCCGGCATAGGGGTCCACGTGTCGGACGTAAGCCACCGTCGTCTCCGGAAGGTCAGGATTGCCCTTCCTCTCCCCTCTACAAGTCCTGCCGTTGAAAATTCAGGAACGCCATCGAGGAAGCCAGGGCTGTGATGGCTCCCAGAACCAAGAAATCGGTGGCGGGGAACTCGGAGCCCATGGCTGCCATTCCCGGATCGAAGTAGAAAAAAGGGCTACCCTTCCGGGCTGTCTCCAGGACCTCCCAGTATTCCCCCATGAAATCCAGCCAGTAGAAGAGAAGCGTAAGCCCTACACCCTGGGCTACTGCTACTCCTCGACGGCGTGCGCCTGTGGCGAGGAGGAGGGTGAGCGATCCCAGGGACAAGAGGAGGAGGGCCAGGACCAGGGCCGATGGTAGATACTCAAGCCATCCCACCTCCGATGGGGTATCAACTACCCTCAGACCCACAGCTGTGCCCCCTAAAAGGGCCATGGGGAGAAGAAGAGCCGAGAAGAGGAAAAAGGAGAGGGTGGCCAGGAGATACCTGGTACGGGGTACGGGTCGAGCCAGGAAGAGGTCCAGGAGTCCCTTCTCTCTTTCCGCAGCGGGTATGGTGACGGCAACCACGATCATTGCGATGCACGCAACGAGGGAGAAGGGATGCTGGTAACCGAAAGCCACAGCTCCTTCGAAGGAGGAGAAGCTGAACTGGCCGAAAATCATCTCAGTGATCTCCGGAGGGAGAATGGTCTCCAGGAGCTGCCGGAACTCGGGACCCAGGTCCATCTGAGCCGCCACCCAGACGAGGAAGAACTCCAGCAGGAATAGGGACAAACAGAGCATCGCCAGAAGAACGGCGTGTTGTCGGATGCTCCGAAAGAAGAGGGCTCGGATCATGGGTCCCCTTCCTCCCGGTCTCTGCCGCTACCATCCCGGTAGAAAGCGTTGAAGGCCTCCTCGAGACTCGGCTCCGGAAAGCTCATGTGGAGAACGGGATGCTCGGCCAGAAGAGCCAGCAACGGCTGAATCTCCCCAGGCACCCGAAGCTCTACCTGTCCTCCGACCCGCCTTTCCAGGATGGCACCCACGGCCGCGAGGCCCTCCAGGGGCGGTTCGTCCCGGAAGTCCACTACCATCATCCTGGTAGAGGCCTGGCGGGACTCCTCCACGGTGAGGAGGGCTGCCATGCGGCCAGCCCGGAGGATGGCTACTCGGTCGCAGGTCCGGTCCACCTCGGAGAGGACATGGGAGGAGTGGAACACGGTGGCTCCCCCATCCTTTGCCTCCATCATGAGTTGGAGGACCACTTCCCTCACGAGAGGGTCCAGGCCGGTGGTGGGCTCGTCCAGGATGAGAAGCTCTGGCTGGTGCTGGAAGGCGGCCACCAACCCGACCTTCTGCTTCATGCCTCTAGAGTATTCCCGGACCTTCCTCCCCAGGTCCAAGGGGGTGAGTCCGAGTCGGTCGCAGAGCTGGTCCCGGCGGTTCGTCGGTGACCCGCTCCCGGGCTTCCCCTGCAAGGCTGAGAGGAAGCGGAGCATCTGAAGGCCCGTCATCCGCCCATCCAGGGACAACTCACCGGGCAGGTAGCCTATCCTGGATCTGAGTTCGGGGCTTCGGGATGGAGTCCCGAAGAGGAGCGCCTCCCCCCGGGTGGCTCGGATCAGGTCGAGAAGGAGGCGTATGGTGGTCGTCTTGCCGGCCCCGTTCGGACCCAGAAAGCCGAAGATCTCTCCTTGGTGGACTTCCAGATCAAGGTCTTCTACCCCAACGGTCGAACCGTAGAAACGGGTCAGGGCTTTGGCCTGAATGACAGGTGGGGAGATGACCATGGGTGCTTGGATCGATGGCTCCGTGTCAGCGGAGCTTTCCGTAGACATCCCGATCCATGATCAGCCTGGTCCCCTCCAATGGGTCGCCGTTCAGCGTGACTCCGTCGGGGCCGGCAAGGAGGGTGTTTTCATGGAAACCGGGGAAGGTGATCTCCTGGTCCGGAGGCGGGCCTCCTGCCACGCGTAGGGGTGTGCCAGGTTCCGCATCTGGAGCCAAAAGCACTCCCAATTTCCCCTCCTGATTCTCCGCTGCCAGGAGCATCCCCTGACTCACTTCCCCCCGGAGCTTGGCCGGTTGGAGGTTCGCGACCACGACGATGGGTTTCCCCTCCAGGTCGGCCAACTCGTAATGGCCCACGATCCCGGCCACGATCTGTCGCTTCTCGGAGCCCAGGTCGATGCGCATGATCAGGAGCCGGTCGGCGTTGGGATGGTCCCGAGCCTCCAGGACCCGGGCGGTCCGGAGATCCGGGACGGGGGGGTAGGTCGGCTCCACCTCGGGTGCGTTCAGGTTGTCTTCCATTGTGGTCTCCTATTCCCCTCCACCGCCCACCGCATCCGCCTCGGCCTCGGCCTCGGTGCGGAACAGTCGGTGTGTCAGGATCTCCTGCACGATCCGGTCAGCGTCGTAGACTTTGTCCATGGCCTCCTGAATGGCCCGAACATCCACCATGATGTTCCGTCCTCGCTCCGGGAGGAGGATGAAATCCCTGCTCAGCCCTTCGATGTTCCGATCGAAGTTGAGCCCCACGATCTTCAACTCCGGTGTGACGGCCGGAGAGCCCGAATTCCCGCCGTAGGTGTCGGCCGTCGAGATGAAGTTGAGGGGAGTGGTGAGATCGACCTCAGGATGGGGGGGGAGCCAGCGGTCCGCCAGGTCCCAATCTGTCCCTGAGCCATAGGAGTGATAGTGGTCGTAGAGGCCGAAGAAGGTGGTGTACACCGGAGCCAGGGTGCCGTTGTACTCGTAGGGGGTCACCACCCCGTGGGTGATCCGGGGGGAGCCGGAGCCGTCCGGAGGTACATCAGCTCCGTAGATCGCATAGCGGGCCCGCCCGAGTTCCGCCGCAAGTGCTCGCTCCCGAGCGACCAGAGGATTGTAGGCCCGGATGAAGGCGGAATAGACCGGGAGAATCGCTTGGGCCAGTGTGACAGCAGGATCACCGTCCGGAACTCCCGATCCCTCCAGAGCTTGAGCAGTTCGCTCCCGGCTCGCCAGGACCGACCGGGACATGAGGTTCTCCACCGCCCCCTCAATGCTCCGCCCCGCCAGCGCCGCTAGGGTGACCGGGTGATCCTCGCCCAGGTAAAGGGCGAAGTCCTCGATTCGCTCTCTCAGGAAGGCCTCCTCCAACTCCCGAGGCCCATCCTCGAACGCGAGGATTCGGTCTCGGATCGCCTCCAGCGAATCTGATGGCGCGCCCATCCTCAGGGCGGCCGCCAGGTCGGCAGCAATCAATCCCCGCATGAGCAGGGAGGACTCCGTCGTGGCACGGCCCAGGCTGGCAAAGGCTCCGAGCTCGGCTCCGACCGCACCTTTCTGCACCTGTATGGCTTCCACCTGGCTCACCACATCGCCGAACCTCATCCGAAGGTCGGCATTCCCGGCGAGGGCCTCGAGGAAGAGCCTCTCTCCGGCGGCCTTCCTGGCCATGATCATCGGATCCTTCAATGCCTCGAGACGACCGGTGTTTGCCTTAAAGGAATTAGAGAGGCTGAGGATCCGAGTCCGGAGGCCCATCGCCTCTCCCTCTTCGGGGTGGGCCGAATAAAACGCCCTCATTGCGGAGAGGCGACTCCCCTGAAACGCCTTGTTCACGGCGACGGAGAAGTCCCGTTGAAACGCCAGTTGGGCGACGGTGTTCAGACGGTTCGTGGATCCCGGGTTCCCGATCACGAACACGACGTCCCCCTCCTCCACCCCCTCTTCTCCCCAGGAGAAGTAGTGATCGGTTTCCAGGGGTTCACCATCGCTCCCGTACACGCGGAGGAAAGCGAAATCGAGGGCGTAGCGGGGATAGGTGAAGTTGTCCCCGTCCCCCCCGAAGTGCCCCATCTTGAGCTCCACCGCTGCTACCAGACGGACATCGGTGTATCGTCGGTAAGTGTATGCCGAGTAACGGCCTCCGTTGTACAGGGGCGTGACTTCGACGCGAACCGTTCCCTCACCTCCCCGGTGGAGTCCGCCAATACGCTCCTGAATCCGGGAAATGACTTCTCGCCGAATGGTCTGGCGTTCGTCATCGCTCTCCGCTGCATCCGTAGCGGCGAACACCTCGTCACTGACATCTTCCGCGGAAATGAGCTGGTCTACGTAGTAGTTCGGGATCGGGCGTTCATCCTGCAGCGTCGAGGCGTAGAAACCATCGTCCAGTATGCTCTCGCCCTCCCGGGTCACTCTGATCAATGCGCTGCCCCTCACGCAGTGGTGATTGGTGACCACCAGCCCGCTCGGGGAGACGAAGGCAGCCGAGCAACCCGGAATCCGCAGGGCCGCCATCCTGGCTCCATCGAACCAATCCTGGTCGGCGTTGAACCCATAGGTGTCGGTGAAGTAATCCATGGGCGCGTTCTCGAAGGTCCACATCTTCCCCATGTCGAAGCGGCCCGCCTGGATGGTATCCTGGCCAATTCCGCCAGTTTGACCCTGGGCGGAGGTGGATATGAGAAGGACGGCTGTCAGAGCCAGCATCAGCAAGAGAGGGTATCCCTGGGCCCTCACGGTCTCACGATGTCTCATGGTTGTCGCGTTCAATTCGAGGCTCCAGCTTGGCTAGAGGGTGCGCTTTGGACGAGGATACATTAGGGACTTGGACCGTCCTGGGCAGCCCCCGGGGTGGCTCTGGGTACACACCAGGATCGGAGCCGATCCGCTGCGGGGATTGACTGGCCCCTCGTTCTCCTGAACTTGGACTCATGTCAGGCACTTTCAAACTCCTGAGTCTTCTCCTGCTGTCGTCGGCCTTCACCTTTTGCAGCGCCGAACCGCCGGAGTCGCCACACCGGATACAGGACGCCTGGGCCCGGCCGATGATCGTGACGCCCCAGGAAGAGGGACACGCTGGAGGGTTCAACACGGCCGTCTACTTGAAGATCCAGAACACCGGCAGCAGTGTGGACCACCTGTTGGAGGGAGATACCCCGGTTGCCGGAGGGGTCGAACTCCACCAGAGCATACTGGCCGGGGAGGTCGTGAGGATGCGCCGGGTGGAGAAGCTCACCCTCTCGCCGGGTGAGCTCGTGGAGCTGAGACCCGGAGGCCTCCACCTCATGTTGCTGGGCCTTCGAAGGTCCCTGAATCCCGGCGATACTTTTCCTCTCACGCTCAGATTCCAGGGAGCGGCTCCATCAGTCCTCCGAGTGCCCGTTGTCGGACTGGGCGAGGGGTAGGGAGACGATGGCGCCCGGAATCCCTGGACCCTTTTGGCGGGAGGCTGCTGCTTCCAACCTCTTTGTGCGCCATCTGACTGCCCTGAGAATCGAAGGCCCGGTCCTGCTGGTCGGGAACCGCCTGCCCGATGTGCCGAACGAGATGTCGTCAAGGGGGTTCGACGTAATCGAGTGGAGCCGAAGGGCCTTTCACGGGAAACCCGCATCTACGTGGCCCCCAGCAGGCCCCTTCGGCACGGTGGCAGTGCGAATGCCCCGATCCAAGGAAGAGCTTTCCATGGTCCTCCACGCTGGGGCAGGGGCACTGAAGCCCGGCGGGACCTCCCTGGTCTACGGCGCGAAGGACGAAGGGATCGGCTCGGTCCACCGGGTTCTTGACGAGCTCCATGAGAACATCGAAGTCGTGGGGGTCGGCGGGCATTGCAGGCTCCTGAGAGCCGGCGTGAAACCGAACCTTTCCGGCCTCCGTGGGTCTCTGGAGGAGTGGCGAGAGGAGATTCTCCTCGGCCACAAGGGGTTGCAGGAGCCTTGGGTCTCCTATCCGGGGGTCTTCGCCCACGGCCGCCTGGATCCGGGCACGCGTCTCCTCCTGAACGCGCTGCCGGACCTTGCGCCACAGGCGTCGGTCCTTGATTACGGGTGTGGGTCCGGGGTGGTAGGGGCCGCGGTACGATCGTCGTATCCTCAAGTCCGACTGACACTTCTGGATATCGATGCCGTGGCCCTGGAGGCAGCGGCAGAAAATGTTCCCGGCGCCGAACTGCTCCTGCAAGACGGGTTGCCTGATCCGGGAACGGAGAGATATGACGCAATTCTCTCCAATCCGCCGTTCCATCAAGGAAAACAGGAAGAGCCCGCGATGATCCTCCGAATGGTGAGGGCTGCCCCGGACCTCCTTCTGCCCAGGGGGTGTCTCGTGGTGGTGGCTCAGAGGAGGCTTCGGCTGGAAGAGGCGTTCACTGGAGCCTTCAGGACCGTGACGATCCGATCGGAGGGTGACGGGTTCAGGGTGTGGGAAGGACGAAACCCTCGGAGTCCAAGATGAAACCGGAACGTTCCTCCGATCCGAGATGCGAGGAATCCGTCGCCTCGGCCGACCGCGGTCGGGGTCACCAGTCTCAACAGAAACTCGGCCTCTGTTTCCTCAGAAAGGAGTCGGTGTCCTGGTCATGAATCGACGACGCTTTTCCAGACATGTCTTGGCTGCACTCGGTGCCTCAGCCGTCGCCCCCGGGGTTCTCAGGGCGGGCACCCTCGGCTCCCCTCCCCCGGCAGGGGCGAAGGACGGCCTGGGCGGCACCGATGCACTCGGCCGCACCCAGCTCCCTCAGGATCCGGTGAGAGTCAACGGGGAGCGTCTCAACACATGGCTCGGAGAGTTCTCGAGATTCGGCCGGCGGGCGGACGGGGGCGTGGATCGGGTGGCGTTCAGCGATGCCGACATTGAAGGCCGGGACTATGTGGGGACGTTGATGAAAGAGGCGGGTCTGGACATCTCCATGGACGTTGCAGGGAACCTCCTGGGACGTAAACCCGGGTCAAACGAGGGGCTTCCACCGCTCATGCTCGGCTCCCATATCGACTCGGTTCCCGCCGGTGGGAATTTTGACGGTCCCCTGGGATCCCTGGGGGCCATCGAGGTGATTCGGTCCCTCGGTGATGCCGGTCAGGAGACTCGGCACCCTCTGGAGGTCGTGATCTTCGTGAACGAGGAGGGAGGGAAGACCGGAAGCCGAATCATGGTTGGAGAATTCCGGCCCCAGGAGCTCGCCCTCGAGACTGCGAGCGGGTTCACCATTGCCGAGGGAATTCGTCGGTTGGGTGGAGATCCGGATCGGCTGGCTCGGGCGCAAAGGGCGGTCGGGGACATTGCCGGGTTTCTGGAGCTGCACGTCGAGCAGGGGGCCATCCTTGAACAGGAAGGGACCACCATCGGCGTGGTCGAGGGGATCGTGGGCATCCGACGGTGGACCGCCAGGGTCCAGGGGGCTGCGAACCATGCCGGGACCACGCCAATGGACCAGCGCAAAGACGCCATGCTCGGGGCGGCCCGTCTGGTGGAGGCGGTAAACCGGGTAGTGACCTCCATTCCTGGGAGTCAGGTGGGGACGGTGGGGCGGATTCAGGCTAGCCCTGGCGCTCCAAACGTGATCCCCGGGGAGGTTGTGCTCAGCATCGAGGTTCGGGCCCTGGCCATGGAAACGATCCAGGAGGTGATGGACGGCATCGAAGGGGAGGCAAGAACCATCGGTGCCGAGAACGGGACGCCCATCAGCATCGAAGAATTCTACCTGAGCGGTGCTGCCCCCACGGACGAGCGGTTCAGGGGGTGGGTAGAGGGAGCGGCAGACGCGTTGGCTCTATCTCATCGCCGTATGCCGAGCGGCGCGGGGCATGATGCCCAGGCCGTGGCCCACATCGCACCCATCGGAATGATCTTCATTCCCAGTGTGAATGGCCTCAGCCATCACCCCGACGAGTACTCCCGCCCCGAAGACATCGAGGCGGGAGCGAACGTCCTACTCGGAGCGTTGCTTTCTGCCGACAAAGCGCTGGACTGACGCGGCTCCCCCCACTTCTTCAACACCGTTCCAGCGCGGGTCGCTTGGCTGGCCAAGACCCCCATCGTTTCCGGGACCTCTCTTCTCCAGCCGAAGATCTCCCCCTAATCCAGAAGCGCATCCTGGTAGGCGTATAGACCGGGAGAGCCGCCAGTGTGCAGGAAGAGCACCTTCTCTCCCTGCTTGAAATGGCCTTTGTGGATCAGATCCAGGAGGCCGGCGGCTGCCTTCCCCGTATAGACGGGATCCAGGAGGATCCCTTCCACCCGGGCGAAGATCCGGACGGCCTCGGCCATCTCCTCGGTGGGGATGGAGTAGCCGGGCCCCACGTAGTCATCGAAGATCGTGAGCTCCCCGTCCATCAAATCCGAGGGGTAGCCCAGGAACTCCCTTGTCTGGGTGACCAGGCCCCCGATGAGCGCCTCCTGCTCAGGCACAGGTCGGCGCACACTGATTCCTGTCACTGGGATCTTGCTCCCCATGGCGCGCATTCCCACGAGCATCCCCGAGTGGGTCCCTCCGCTCCCGCTGGCACACACCAGGTGGTCGAAATGGACTCCTTTCTGGAACGCCTGGGCTAGAATCTCCTGGGCGCAGGAGACATATCCCAGCGTCCCGATGGGGTTGGACCCACCCCCGGGAATGACGTATCCCTTTCGGCCATCGGCTGCCAGTTCATCCGCTTCGGCCTGCATCGCCGCTGCGAGATCCACGCCCCCGTCGACCACGGTGACCTTCTCGACTCCGAGGAGGCGGAACAGGAAGTTGTTTCCGCTGGCATCGGGGTCGTAGGAGTCGGGGACCCTCTGCTCCAGGATCAGGCGGCACTTCAGCCCCTCCTTCACGGCGGCAGCGAGGGTCAGGCGACAATGGTTGGACTGCACGGCTCCGCAGGTGATGAGGGTGTCTGCTCCCTCTTTCAGGGCTTGTGCAACCAGGAACTCCAGCTTCCTGGTTTTATTTCCCCCTCCCGAGAGGCCCAGGAGGTCATCCCGCTTGATGAAGATGTGGGGACCGTCCATGAACTGGGTCAGGTGAGGGAGGTGCTCCAGTGGTGTCCAGCCTTCCGTATACCGGCGTCTCGGGAAACGTGCGAGATCCATGAGGGTCCTCTCGGCTCCGAGCTGGTTTCCTCACACCCTCCACTGTGGGCGGAGTCAGCTCCTGATGTGATCGTTTCTCACTCGGAGTGGAGAATGGGGAAGACAGGAGTTGGTGGCCAGGGGTGAAGGAACCCGAGGTGGTCGGGTGCCACTCCTTGACCCTCCCGGCCACTCCCTAGATTTTCAGTAAGATGAAAATGATTCTCAACTAAAGGGAATTCATCAGGTGCGTTCCGGCAGCTGGTTCTGGGGAAGGGGCAATGGACGAAGGCGACAACGACACCGTCGTCGGGGCCGGGCGTCGCTCGCCGACCTGATGGAAGGGGAGACCGGGGTGTTGGAGTCCCTGGATCTTCCCGAGGACGTCGCCCTGCGCCTCATGGAGCTGGGATTCCTTCCCGGCGCGGTCATCGAAGCAGGAAAGACGGCACCGGGGGGGGATCCTCGAGTCTTTCGGGTGGATGGGAGCGAGATCGCGCTGAGACGGGAGACGGCTATCAACCTCCTCTTGAAGTCGTCTCGATGAGCCCTCCCCCTCCCGAGACCGCCGCACTGCAGGATCTATCCACACCGATTCCCCTCCCGGAGGCTGCCGGGGCAACGGTGGCCCTGGTGGGGCCGCCCAACTGTGGGAAGTCCACACTCTTCAACCGGCTGACAGGTCTTCGGCAGAAGACGGCCAACTTCCCCGGCGTCACGGTGGAACGCCACCATGGAGTCGTCCGCCTCTCCTCCGGACGTGAGTTGGAGCTCCTGGATCTCCCCGGGACGTACAGCCTTACGCCTCGGTCGGAGGATGAACGGATCACGGATGACCTCCTCCGGGGGAAGATGCCGGAGGTTTGTGTTCCCGATGCGGTGTTGCTGGTTCTCGATTCCACGAACCTGGGACGGAACCTGGTGATGGCCGCGCCAATGCTGGCGTTGGAAAAACCGATTCTGATCGTGTTGAACATGGCCGACGAGCTCCGGCGCCGTGGCGGGGAGGTGGATCCGGAAGCCCTCTCCGAGCGTCTGGGAGCTCCGGTCGTCCTGGTGAGCGCCGCGAAGGGAGAGGGTCTCGAAGGCATCCACGAGTTCCTGGAGAGCACCTTCAAGTCACCGGCTCCGGTGGAGCTCCCGGTTCTTCAGAGTCCCCCCTCGTGCCGGCAATGGGCGGGACAGGTTGCTGCGGAATCCGCGTACCGGGCGCCGGTGGCCCCGGTTTGGACGCAGAGGTTGGACGGGGTATTTCTCCACACCTGGCTGGGCCCTCTGGCTTTTGGCGCGGTCGTGGTGGCCGTCTTCCAGACGATCTTCTACGCGGCCATCCCTTTCATGGATGGAGTGGAGTGGTTGGTCACGGGCTCAGGGGAGTGGCTCCAGGGCGCCATGCCCGATTCGATCCTGAAGGATCTTCTGATCCAGGGAGTCTGGGGGGGAGTAGGGTCCGTTCTGGTCTTTCTTCCACAGATCCTTTTGCTGTTCCTGTTCATCGGGGTCCTGGAAGATTCGGGGTACCTGGCCAGGGCCGCCTTGATTGCGGATCGCACCATGGCGAAGGTGGGGCTGCAGGGGAAATCATTCATTCCCCTCCTGTCGGCTTATGCCTGTGCGGTACCGGCAATCATGGCCACCCGGACGATCGAGAACAAACGCGACCGCCTGGCGACGATCCTCATCGCGCCGTTCATGACCTGCGCGGCCCGGCTCCCGGTCTACACGCTGGTCATCGCCGCCTTCCTTCCCAACCGTCCAGTGTTGGGTCCCTTTCTGGGGACGCGAGCCGCAGCGCTCCTGAGTCTTTATGTCCTGGGATTCCTGGCAGCGCTGGTGACGGCCCGGGTCCTGAAATCGACGATCCTGAAGAGCGACCGCACACCGTTCGTGCTGGAGCTTCCACCTTATCGGTGGCCGACCTTCGAGTCCCTGGTCCTCAGGCTCCTGGATCGATCGAAGGTGTTCCTCCGGAGGGCGGGGACGGTCATCATGAGCGTTGCGGTGGGCCTTTGGATTCTGGCCAGCCTGCCTGTGGTGGACGGCGTGGCCCCGGCGATCGAAGAGAGTCTGGCTGGCACCCTGGGAAGGACGATCGAGCCGGTGATCGAGCCCCTGGGATTCGACTGGAAGATCGGCGTCGGACTGGTGACGTCTCTCGCTGCCCGGGAGGTGATCGTCGGCACGCTTGGGACCCTCCACGGGATCGAGGGAGACGAAAGCTCCCTCGGCCTTCAGGAAGCGTTACGGCAGGATCTGACGGTCGGGGGGGCCGTGGCCCTGCTCGTCTTCTTCGCGTTCGCGATGCAGTGCATGTCGACCGTGGCGATGGTGCGGAGGGAGACGGGGGGGTGGAAAGTGCCCATTCTCCAATTCACCTACATGGGCCTCCTGGCCTACGCGGGAGCGTACTTGGCCAACCGCCTGGTGACCTTCTTCATCTGAGACGGCTGCCGGAGGTCCTCCTCAGAGGGATCTCAGGAGATCGCTGAGGGATCGGAAAGTCGGCTCCAGGGGCGTGACCCTCCTCTCTGCCTCGAGTCCCCGCGCCAGCTCAATTGGAAGCGGGATCGCCCTGCCGAGGACCGGCTCCAACACATCGGCGAACTTGGCTGGGCTGGCTGTGGCCAATAGCACGCCGACTGTTCCCGATCGTTCCCCCAACGCTCGCTCCAGTGCGACGAAGCCGACAGCGGTGTGAGGATCGAGGAGGTGTCCGTAGCGGTTATGCACATGCCGGATGGCCTCTCGGGTTTCCTCGTCGCTGACCCGTTGTCCTGAGAGGTCCCGTCTCAAGAGCCCGAGGTCTCCATGGTAAAGGTGGAGAATCCGGGTGAAGTTACTTGGGTCCCCGACGTCCATTGCGGTGGACATGGTCTTCCTCGACGGCCGGGGTTCGAACAGCCCCGTCCTCAAATATCGGGGGACCCCGTCGTTGGCGTTGGTCGCTGCCAGGAAGCTCGTGTTCGACAACCCCATGGACTTGGCCAGGAGGCCCGCTGCGAGGTTGCCTAAGTTGCCGGAAGGAACGGAGAATAGAAGGGGGTTCTTCGTGAAGGACGGATGGCCCCGGAGCTGGGCCCACGCGTAGATGAAGTAGAAGGCCTGGGGAAGAAACCGGCCCACATTGATGGAGTTCGCCGAGGTCAGGGCGAGGGTTTCTCGCAGCTCCCCGTCACCGAATGCCTCCTTAGCTAGCCTCTGGCAATCATCGAAATCCCCCTGCACCGCCACCGCGTGGATATTCTCTCCCAAGGTCGAGAACTGGCGTTCTTGAGACGGCGAAATCCTTCCGTCGGGGAAGAGGATCACGACCCTGACCCCTGGAAGCCCGACGAAGGCGTGGGCCACCGCTCCGCCGGTATCGCCAGAGGTGGCGGTGAGGACGGTGAGGAGCTCTGCCTCGCCTTTGTGGAAATGGGCCATCAGCCGGGCCATATATCGCGCCCCTACATCCTTGAAGGCCAGCGTTGGACCCCTGGAGAGGTCCAGGACGATCATCCTCTCGGAGAGGCGCAGGAGGGGAATTGAAAAATCGAATGCGTCCTCGGTAAGGCGCGTGACGATGTCCGAAGCCAACTCCCCTTTGAACAACCGCAGGCCCACTCGGCATGCAGCCTCCTGGAAGGTCATGGGCCCCAGGGCATCCAGCTCCGAAGGGGAGAGCGCCGGTATGGGGTGGGGCATGTACAGGCCGCCGTCGGGCGCCAGTCCGCGGAAGAGCGCTTCTCGGAGGGTGGCTTCCGCCGCCATTCCCCGGGTGCTTACGAAGGAGAGGGGGCTCACGGGAGAAGGGGGGCCGGGCTCGGTTCCGACGGAGCGAGGAGTCTGGCACCCGGCGCTCGGCCCGGAGAAACCAGAAGGTCCGCCTCCAGGCCTCCCGCATGCTGGAACGCCTTGACCATGGCTCCTCCCACCAGCTCGGCCCGGCGGCGACCTCGGCAGAGGGCGAAAAGCGACGGGCCACTTCCGGAAAGACTCGCGGCCAGGGCTCCCGCCTCCAGGGCGGCCTCCTTGACGTCATCGAACCCGGGCACTGCCGGGGCCCGGAGGGGCTCAGCGACTCTGTCCTCTGCCCCCCTGGCTATGAGTTCCCAATCGGCCCTGAAAAGGCCGGCCACCAGGGTCGCGGTGTTCCCCCACTGAGCCACCGCGTCGGAGAGGCTCACGGTACTGCCGAGGACCTTCCTGGCTGCCGCCGTCTCGATCTCGATGTGCGGATGGACGTGCACGGAGAACAGCTCTTCCGGTACCTCCAGGGGGACAATCCGAAGAGGCTCCCCCACCGGGACCAGCACCAGCCCCCCCAGGAGGGAAGCCGCCGCATTGTCCGTGTGGGGGTCTCCTGAGGCCACGGCTTCTCCTGCCAGGGAACACCGAAGCAGAGCCTCCGGGGGAAGGTCGGACCCCGTGAGGGCGTTCACGGCCACGGCCGCTGCCACCGCGCTGGCGGCACTTCCCCCCATGCCCGCAGCGAGAGGAAGCCCCTTCTTCACCATCAACTCCACCCCGAAAGGGGCGTTCACCAGGTCCAGGAGTGCCTCGGCCGCCGCCCCCGCTGTGTTCCGGCGAGCTTCTCGCGGGATCCGTCCACTGCCCCCCGAGATGGAGACGATCCGGACGCCTGGCTCTCTTTTCCGCTGGGCAATCACCTCGTCTCCGGCGCCGGAGAGTGCCAGCCCCAGGACGTCGAATCCACACCCGACGTTCCCAATGGATCCGGGTGCGAAGGCTCGACACTCACTGGGTAGGTCCATAGGTATGCTCCTGAAATCGTGCGGCGGTGGCTCTTTCTTTCAGGCACCCCCGGTCGAGTAGGCTCCCTTTCGGCGGGCTCGCGGAAGCCGGTGGACCCTCGGCCGGTACGGGAATACCCGACCTGTCACTCCTGGCGTTGAAGAATAGGCTGCGGAGCGCACCCTGCAAACCATGTGGGGAACGTTCTGTTCTACCGGGGAATTCTTCTAGAAGGGCGGCTTTCACCCCCGTCCGATAAGGGGACAATTTGTCACTGGATCAGTGCAGCGCTCAGGGCCGATTCCCCTTCATTCCCATGGAGATTCCCCTGTCTCACACGTCTTCCACAGCGGTTCCCCCAATGCCACCCTTGGCACGGAATAAGCTGAAGGGGCTCTGGGGTTGTCCGCCCCCGGGAGAGGTCCCTCTTCCCGGGGGCAAGTTTACCAAGACCAAAAGGGTAAATCATGGAGACGAAGCTCCCCGTGGTTGGGGCCGACGCCTCTGAGGGAGAGGGCTCGCCGAAAGACAAGGTGGTGACCCGCGAGAAGCTCAGTACGGTCGAGATTGTCTCCGATCCTGGTGAGGGGGCACAGAAGTGCGCCCAGATCTTCGGATCGGTGTCCGCCAAGATGGGCAACGGGGTCTGGACGGTGGAGATCATTCCCGCCGAGATCCAACCGCCCCCCCGCATTCCGGCCGGTGCATCCGGGAACCGGATCCGAATCGGATCGATCCCGGTGACGAACTGGGGCGATCGCGCCAACGTCTGCGTGGCCCTCAACGAACAGGTTCTTCTCGCCCGACATCGCCTCAACGCCCTGGAGGATGACGCCATTGTCCTCATCGAGAACATGTGGAAGGACCACGGCGATGAGGATATTCGGCAGCAGTGGGCCGAGGCCATGGAGGAGGTATCCGGGAAGAACTACCGGATCATCGAAGTCCCCATGGAGGAACAGTGTCTCACGGTCGTGGACAATCCCCGTCGGGGGAAGAACATGTTCATGCTGGGGATGCTCTGTTACCTCTACGACAGGGACCTGGAGCTGGCAGCCGGACAGATCGCCCACTCCTTCCGGAAGAAGGCCCAGGAGATCACCGACCGGAACGTGGCTCTCTTGAACCTGGGGTATGAATGGGCTGCGGAGAACCTGGGTTTCGGCTCCCAGATCGATCCTATCGGTGACGACCGCCCCCACCTGGTGATGAACGGGAACGAGGCCATTGCCATGGGCGCCCAGGCGTCCGGGATGGACTTCATGGCCATGTATCCCATCACTCCGGCCACATCGGTTTCCCATCACCTCGGGGAGACCTTCCTGAACTACGGCGGCCTCTTGCACCAAGCGGAGGACGAGATCGCCGCCGCCGGTGTGGCCATTGGCGCCTCATGGGCCGGGAAGTGTTCGTTCACCGTCACCTCCGGCCCCGGATTGGCCCTGAAGACGGAATTCCTGGGCTTGGCCGTCATGACGGAGACGCCCCTTGTGGTGGTGGATGTTCAGCGGGGTGGACCCAGCACAGGATTGCCCACAAAGGTGGAGCAGTCGGACCTCCTTGCGGCGATCTGGGGCCAGCCGGGTGACGCGCCCCACGTCGTGATGTCGGTGGCCACCATCGAGGAATGCTTCTATTCCATGATCACCGCCCGGAAGATTGCCGAGGCCTTCCGCTGTGTGGTCATCATCCTCACCGACGCCAATCTCGCAACCGGGGTGTCTCCCTTCCCCCGGCCTGAACTCGATGCCTCCTGGGTCGCCGCACCGCCGGATCTTTCCCCCGTCCCCGAGGGACTCAGGCCCTACGACTGGGACCCGGAGACGGGACTCTCGAAGCGGTTCATCCCGGGTGCCCCAGGGGGCATGCACACCCTCACGGGTCTGGCCCACGACGAGGGCTCGAAGGTGGCCTACACCACCGACGTGGTGCAGCGGAGCATGAACATGCGTGCCCGCAAGATGGCCGTTTTCCAATCCACGTTGAAGCCGCCAGTCGTGAACGGCCCTGAGGAGGGTGACCTTCTGGTCGTTGGTTGGGGAAGCACCAAAGGTGCCATCGAGGAGGCAGTAGAGCGAGCTCAGTCGGAGGGGCTCAAGGTTTCGAGCCTTCACCTGACCTTTCTCTCGCCCTTGGAGCCCGGTCTCAAGGAGATATTCGCTCGCTTCAAGCAGGTCATGACCGTGGAGATCAACTACTCCGACGAGCTCGGCCAACCCTACATCACCGAAGAGAATCGCCGGTACGGACAGCTTGCCATCGTCCTGAGGGCCCAAACCCTCTGCGACGTGGATTGCTGGACCCGGGTCCTGGGTGAGCCCCTGAAGCCCGGCGACATCCTCAATGCAATTCGTGAGAAGACGCCAGAAGGAGGTGCCTCGTGAGCAGCGCTTGTTCTCTCCTCCACCTCGCCGAGGAGGACGATCGCCACTTCAGCATGGGCGACTATGAGGCGGCCCTGGCAAGATGGTGCCCCGGTTGCGGAGACCACTCGGTTCTGACTGCGGTGCAGCGCCTACTTGCAGATGAGCAGCTGAAACCGGAGGACACCGTGTTTGTTTCCGGGATCGGCTGCTCCAGCCGCTTCCCCCACTACATGAAGACCTATGGGTTCCACGGAATCCACGGTCGGGCCCTGCCGGTTTCCACCGGCATCAAGCTCCACCGCCCCGACCTGGAGGTATTCACTGTCATGGGAGACGGGGACTGCGTGTCCATCGGAGCCGGCCACTGGATCCACGCCATCCGGTACAACGTGGACATCACGGCCCTCCTGCTGGACAACAACATCTACGGTCTGACCAAGATGCAGACCTCCCCAACCACGCCCCAGGGCCAGAAGAGCAATACGCAGCCCCAGGGCAGCTGGCTGCCTCCCATGAACCCCCTGGAGGCTACCCTGGGGGTCACCAACGCCTCCTTTGTGGCCCAGACCGCCGAGTGGGTCCCTGCCCACCTCTTCGCAACGCTGAAGTTGGCCTATCATCACAAGGGGTTCTCCTTCGTGCGGATCCTGCAGCGCTGCCCGGCCTACCTTCCCAAGCTCTTCGAGGAGGCCGTCACGGATCCGGCTCGCATCGAGATGCTCATTCACCCCGACGGGGTGGAGGTGCCGGAGCTGGCCGGGGCCTACGAGGACCGGGTCTTCCACGATCCCACCGACATCGATGCAGCCCGTCGCTACGCCGAAGACCAGTCCAAGGTCCGGCTCGGAGTGTACTTCCGGGATGAGTCCCGGCCCCGTTACGAGGAGACCCGGCACCTGCCGACCCTCACAGCGGAGGAGAAGCTCACCGTCCTGGAGCAGGAGTTCGACCGCTATGCCGTCTGACGAACGGATCACTCAGGCACTGGAGGCGCTGGCTGGGGCCAGGGAAGGGTTCGTCTCTTCCGTGGCCATGTCCGCAGAGGAGGTCAGGGGAATTCTGGAGCGGGAGAGGGGGGTGGATGTGAACCCCCAGGTGAAGCTGGCCCACGAGTTGGGCCCCTTTGCCGCTGGACGCATCGACCTCGATCGCATGGCTCCCCACGTGTCGGCCAACTCCAAGCTGGACGATGAGGAACGTACCGAAATCCAGAAGGCATTCGAGACCCTCATGGCTTTGAAGAAGGCGGGGGACGAGATCTTCGCCGGCAAGGTCGAGGTAGACGGGTATCTCCGGGGCTCCATCATGAAGGTCCTGGGGAAGGCCGGCACGGCCTACGGCGCGGCCCGTGCGGTGGAATGGGCTCTTCACAAGATCGCACCCCCCGAGGGGCTCAAGGACGCCATGGAGTCCTTCCCGCCCACCAACTGGAACAGGGCGGAAAAGGGGTGCGCCCCGCCGCTGGTGATGGAGGTTGAAGGACAGGATCTGAAAGTCTCCTCGCTGGGGGACCTTCTGGAAGGCACGCAGAAGGTCATTCTGGTGGTGAACGGCCCGGCCGCGCCGGCTCCGCTGGTTCGACTCGTCACGCCCGGCGTCACCGTCATCCAGACAGACGACCCGATGGAGCTTGCGGCCCTTTCCGCCGCGGCCGGGCCCGGGATCGCCGCCTTCATGCCCGAAGGTGCCGCCAAGTTCGTCCATGCTCCTGGAGGGAAGACGCTGAACGAGCGGCTCACGGTGAGCTTTCTCCCCGAGAAGGAGCCTCGCAAAGCCCTGGGATCCATATCTGCCTTCCAACAGGTGGAGGAGCTCAGACAACTCTCCTCCCTGGCTGCCAGCGTCCAGGTTCCGGCACCGCCTGAGATGGAGGCGGTTGCCGTCGGCCCCGAGATGGACGATGCGGGGCAGCTGGCGGCTTGGCTCATACACCAGGCGAAGATCTAGTGGTGCCAGCACTCGTGAACCGGTCACCCGACGCCCGGACCGTACCAGGGGAGGGAAGGGGACCATGGACGTAACGCTCATCCTGACCTCTGTGGTCATCCTGGGGGGAGTGGGGCTGACTTTCGGGACCCTGATCGCCCTGGCCAACGCGAAGCTGAAGGTCTGGGAAGACCCCCGGATCAGCGCGGTGGAAGAGGCCCTCCCGGGTGCCAACTGCGGGGCTTGTGGATACGCAGGGTGCCGGGCCTTCGCGGAGGCGGCCGTGAACGGCGTCGTGGCTCCTGCCGGCTGCACGGTCATGGGCGAGGAGGACCGGGAGGACGTGGCCGTTCTGATCGGCGTCTCTGCCGGGGAGGCCAACAAGCAGGTGGCTCGCCTCCTCTGTGCCGGCGGGAACGATGTGGCCGTGAAGAAGGCCGTCTACCATGGGGTGGATTCCTGCGCCGCCGCGGTGGCAGTGACAGGGGGTGGCAAGGGATGCACGTGGGGGTGCGTCAGCCTCTCGGATTGTGCCGTGGCCTGCGACTTCGACGCCATCACCATGAACCCCTTCGGGTTGCCGGTCGTGGACCCTGAGATGTGCACTTCTTGTGGGGACTGCGTGGATGCCTGTCCCCTCGATCTGTTCGAGATCATGCCACTGGACCACAGACTCCTGGTCCAGTGCAAGAACCTTTTGGAAGGGGACACGGCGGAGGAAGTATGCGCCGTGGCCTGTACGGCCTGTGCGCGGTGTGTTCAGGACGCTGCTCCGGGTCTCATTGAAATCGAAAATGGACTGGCCGTTGTCGATTACGAGAGAATCGAGACCGCCAATCCCGACGCCATAGCCCGGTGCCCAACCGGGGCAATCGTGTGGGTGGAGGGGGCGCAGTTCGCCTCTATTCGAGAACTCGCAGGGAGCGAAGCAGGATGACCAGGCCGAAATCCGAGGACTTCAAATATCCGGGTACCCCCGAGGCCATGGACGGCAGTGAAGCCGTCGTCTGGGTCGAGACCAACGCCAGTGAGGCCGCCGGCGCCTACCCCATCACGCCGTCTTCACAGATGGGCGAGGGGTGGGCCCTGGCTGTGGCAGCGGGTTACACAAATGCCAATGGCCGAAGGCTTCTCTTCTTCGAACCCGAAGGCGAGCATGCTGCTGCCGCCGTCACGGCGGGGATGAGTATGGTGGGTCTCCGGGCCGCAAATTTCTCCAGCGGCCAGGGGATCGCCTATATGCACGAATCCCTTTATGCCGCGGCGGGCAAACGCCTCACCTACGTCCTGAACGTGGCGGCCAGGGCCATGACCAAGCAGGCCCTCAACATCCACGCGGGGCATGACGACTACCACGCCGTGGACGACTCCGGCTTCTTCCAGTTGTTCGGGAAGGACGTCCAGGAGGTTGCCGACCTGAACCTCATCGGTCACCGGACAGCGGAGCTCTCTCTCAACCCGGCGATCGTGGCTCAGGACGGCTTCCTGACGAGCCACGTCATCGAGTCCATCCGGTTGCCGGAGCGGGCCCTCATCAAGGAATACCTGGGAGACCCGGCCGACATCATCGAGTCTCCCACCCCGGCGCAGAGAATGGTCTTCGGGGAGAAGCGCCGGCGGATTCCTGAGATCTACGACCTGGATTACCCGGCCATGATCGGGACCGTCCAGAACCAGGACTCCTATGCCCAGGGAGTAGCGGCCCAGAGGCCCTTCTACTTCGATCACGTGGCCGACCTCACCGATCAGGCCATGGAGGAGTTCTACCAGCTCACCGGGCGGCGGTATGCCCGGGCCACCGGATACCTCACAGACGATGCCGACTACATCCTCATGGGCCAGGGGTCGGTGGTCTCCAACTGTGAGGCCGTGGCCGACTACCTGAGGAAGGAAAAGGGTTTGAAGGTCGGGGTGGTGAACCTCACCATGTTCCGGCCCTTCCCTACGGATCTCGTAACGGAACTCCTGAAGGGGAAGAAGGGCGTCGCCGTCCTGGAGCGCCTGGACCAACCCCTGGCCGTGGACCCGCCTCTCCTTCGGGAAATCAGGGCAGCCATGGGGAAAGGCGTGGAGAATTTCCGTGCCTCCGGCCAGACTCCGTACCCCGGGGTGGCCGAGATTCGTCCCGATGAGGTTCCGGATTTCTACTCGGGGTCCTTTGGTATGGGGAGCCGGGATCTACAACCCGGCGACATCATCTCCGTTATCGAAAACATGCTTCCCGCCGGGAAGAACCAGAGGCTCTTCTACCTTGGCCTGGATTTCGTCAAGAAGAACACCAAGTACCCGAAGCTTCAGATCTGGCAGGAGCAGCTCCTGGAGGCCTACCCCCATCTGGCCGAGTTGACCTTGGAGCCGGCTGGGATTCTGGATCTCATGCCCGAGGGGGCCATATCCATCCGTATCCATTCCATCGGAGGGTGGGGGGCCATCACGACGGGGAAGAACCTGGCCATGACCGCCTTCGAGTTGGCGGGGCTGGAGATCCAGGCGAACCCCAAGTACGGCTCGGAGAAGAAAGGCCAACCCACCAGCTTCTATGCCACCCTGGCTCACGGGAAGATCCAGCTGAACGGGGAGCTCCAATTCGTCGACGTGGTCCTCTCACCGGACCCCAACGTCTACCGGAGCACCGACCCCCTCGCAGGGATGAAGGAGGGTGGAGTCCTCATCATTCAGACCGAGATGTCCGCCGAGGATCTCTGGGAGTCTTTTCCCGCCGAGGGTCAGGAGACCATTCGTCGGAAGAACCTCAAGGTCTTCGGGTTGGACGGGTTCAAGATCGCCGCGGAGGAGGCCGGGAACCCCGACCTCCGCTACCGGATGCAGGGGGCGGCCTTCATGGGTGCGTTCTTCAAGGCCTCCCGCCTCATGGAGCAGGAGGACCTGACCGAGGAGACGCTTTTCGCCGGGATTCTGGACCAGCTCAACAAGAAGTTCGGGAAGCTGGGCCAGGCTGTGGTGGAGGACAACCTGAGGGTCATCAAGCGGGGCTTCGAGGAGGTCTACGCCGTCCCCGTCATGGAAGAGGTCGCAGAAGCGGTGGGAGCAGAGGGTGGCGTTGGCCACATTCCATCCCTCCTGGACGCGGAAAACCAGGAATGGGGCATCGGGAACCAGGGCCGCTTCTGGGAGCAGGTCTGCTCCTTCTGCGCGACCACGGGTGAGGATGGCATCGCCGACCCCTTCGCTGCCATCAGCGCCATCCCGGCATCCACGAGTGTGGTCCGGGATATGACCAACATTCGCTTCGAGGTTCCCGACTTCATCCCGGAGAAATGCACCGGCTGCAGCCAGTGCTGGGTGCAGTGTCCCGACGCGGCCATCCCCGGCGTGGTGAACTCCGTGGAGGAGGTCCTAGATGCGGCCATCCTGACGGCCATGAACGGGAAGTCGCTGGACAAGTTCATGTCCATCTCCAAGAACGTGGCCCGGGAAGCCCACAAGCTCTTGAAGGGCGTTCCCTTCCACAATTTCGGGGACATCCTCTCCCAGGCCTACAAGAACATCCTGGACAAGTTGGGGTGGGACGCGGAGCGCCAGAAAGCCGTGGACGAGGAGTTCGCCGCAGTGTACTCGGCGGTGGCCGAGTTCCCGCTGGCCAAGACGACCCCGTTCTTCGACTTGCCCGAGAACCAGGAGAAGGGAACCGGCGGACTCCTCTCCATCACGGTGAACCCGGAGGCATGCAAGGGATGCAACATCTGCGTGGAGGTCTGCCCGGAGAACGCCCTGATCACGGTCAAGCAGGACGAGGAGATCGTCGACCGGCTTCGGCGGAATTGGGAGATGTGGGAAAGGCTCCCGGATACGGCTGACCGGTACATCAACATCACCGATCTGGAGCACGGGATGGGGATCCTCCCCACGCTCCTCCTGAAGAAGGAAAACTACCGTACCATGGCGGGAGGCGACGGCGCCTGCATGGGATGCGGGGAGAAAACCGCGGTACACCTCCTCCTCTCCACCATCGAAGGCCTCATGCAGCCCAGGGTCAAGGCACTGGTGACGAAGCTGGACGGCCTCATCGACGGATTGGACGAGAAGATCAGAACCCTGTTGGCGGCGGATGCCGACCTGGACCTGGACACCCTCGTGGAGGGTGGCCATGCCGATCTGCCTGTGGATGAGGAGAGGGAAGCCCTCATCAAGCAGTACCATAAATCGATGAAGGAGTTGAAGGAGCTCCGCTGGCGGTACACCGAAGGGCCCAGTGGTCGTGGACGTTCCCACATGGCCATGACCAACAGCACCGGATGTTCCTCGGTCTGGGGAAGTACCTACCCTTACAACCCCTACCCCTTCCCCTGGGTCAACCACCTCTTCCAGGACGCTCCGTCCATAGCCATTGGGGTCTTCGAAGGCCACATGCGGAAGATGGGGGACAACTTCATCAGTATCCGTCGTGCGGAGCTCCTTCTCTCCGACGATTACGACGAGGCTTCCCACGAGCAGGAGTTCGTCGAGTTCAGCTGGAAGCAGTTCACCACAGAGGAGTTCGACCTCTGTCCGCCGGTTCTCGCCATGGGTGGGGATGGGGCCATGCTGGACATCGGATTCCAGAACGTCTCCCGCCTCCTGGCCTCGGGGAAACCCATTCGGGTGGTGGTCCTGGATACTCAGGTCTACTCCAACACGGGTGGCCAGGCCTGCACCTCGGGCTTCACAGGGCAGGTGGCCGACATGTCGGCCTACGGAAAGGCCCAGCACGGGAAGGAAGAGGCCCGGAAGGAGATGGCCCTCATCGCCCTGGCCCATCGGGGCGCCTACGTGCTCCAGACCTCCCAAGCCTCTCCGGCCCACATGATCGAGGGGATCATCAAGGGGCTGCACTACAAGGGGCCCGCCATCTTCAGTCTCTACACGCCCTGCCCGGTGGAACACGGATTGGCCGACGAGATGGCGCCACACGCGGCTCGCCTGGCCCTGGAGAGCCGGGCCTTCCCCTTCATGGTCTACGATCCGTCGGCCGGGGACAGCTGGGCCGAGTGCGTGGATCTGAACGGAAACCCGGAGATTGATGAGGACTGGCCGAGCTACGAGCTGAAGTACACCGACGAGGAAGGCGCGGACCAGACGCTGGAGCTGCCTCTCACGGTCGCCGACTGGGCCGCTACGGAGAACCGGTTCAAGAAACAGTTCAAGAAGATCAAGCGGGACGGTTGGAGCGACGACCAGATTCCGTTCCACGAGTTCATGCGGATGAGCGGGGAGGAACGGGCGGGGAAAACCCCCTTCATCAACCTCCTGGGCCGGGACGGGAAGCTGGATCGAATGGCCGCGGCCACCGAGATGGTCACCCTGGCAGAGGATCGTCTGCTCTTCTGGGATCAACTCCGGGAGCTGGCTGGCTACAAGGTGGCCCCCTCTGTCCGGGACCAGATCACCTACGAGCTGGAGGACGAGTTCGATCAGAAGGCCGCTTCCATCCGGGCTGAGTATGAGGCCAAGATCCTCGAGCTCAAGACCACCTATCCACAGATCATCGCCAGAAAGATGGCCGAAGGTCTCATCGCCTCTTCGAGGGGTGGTGAAGACAAGGTGGGCGAGGTCCTGAAGCGGGCTTCCACCACGCCGGGCCTTCGCCCGGTGACCTTTACGGCGGACCAGGAAGCTCTGGTGAGCGGGGATGGGGGCGGGACGGCGGTGGCTGCACCACCTGCGCCCGTGGGCACGGCGGCCACGGAGGTGATGGAAGCGCCGCCAACGGTGGAGGAGGACGAGGACGACGATGCCCTCGTCATGGACCCGTACATCGACACAGCCAGGTGCACCAGCTGTAACGAGTGCACCAATATCAACAAGAAGCTGTTCGCCTACAACGACGCGAAGCAGGCGTATATCAAGGATGCGAAGGCCGGCACCTTTGCCGAAATCGTCCAGGCAGCGGAACGCTGCACCGCCAAGATCATCCACCCCGGAACGCCCCTGAATCCCAGGGAGCGTGATATCGAGAAGTGGATCGAGCGGGCGAAGCCCTTCAACGGTTAGGTCCTTGGTTCGGGACGGCGGGTTAGCCCGCCGCCCCGAGCAGGCCCATTGAGGACAGGCTCCTGGTGACATGTGGGATAAACTGACGTTCAGCCACGGGGTTCATCCGTCGGAACACAAGGATCTGACGGAAGCCGTGCCCATCCGGCGAATGCCCTTCCCGGAGGAGATTGTACTTCCCCTTCGGCAGCATGCGGGGAAGCCAGCGAAGCTCCTCGTGAAAGTGGGAGACCGGGTGGAGCGGGGGGACAAGATCGCTGAGGCCGATGGCTTCGTATCGGTACCCATTCATGCCTCCGCAACGGGGAAAGTGGTGGGAATCGGGTGGTGGCCTCACCCGGATGGGACCATGGCAGAGGCTGTGCGAATCCGCTTGGAGAAGTTCTCTCCCCAGATTCCCAGGCCCCGGATGATCCCGAAGTGGGAAGGGCTGGACCCTCAGCAGGTGGTAGCGGCTGTGCAGAAGGGTGGAGTGGTCGGGTTGGGAGGAGCCGCGTTTCCCACCCACGTGAAGCTTCTCCCACCGAAAGATGTGGCCATCGAGATGCTGTTGGTGAACGGGGCCGAGTGCGAGCCCTACCTCACCACCGACCACCGGACCATGGTGGAGTATCCGGACCGCGTCTGGTACGGGGTCCGGATCATGATGAAGGCCCTCGGTGTGGGGAAGGCCGTAATCGGAATCGAAAAGAACAAACCCGACGCCATCGAGATCCTCCACAAGGCCAAGCCTGAAGATCTGAACGCCGATGTCATCGGCCTCACGGTTAAATATCCCCAGGGGGCCGAGAAGATGCTCATCAAAGCGGTGATGGGGAGGGAGGTCCCATCCGGGAAACTCCCCATGCACGTGGGGGCCGTGGTTCAGAACGTGGGAACCATCGCCTGCATCGCCGAGATCTTCGAGACGGGTTTGCCGTTGATCGAGCGTGTGGTGACGGTGACTGGGCCCGGGGTGAACAAGCCCGGGAACCTGCTGGTTCCGGTGGGGACCAAGATCAAGGATATCCTCACCTTCTGTGGGGGGATCAAAGACAACGTCACCGAGGTCATCTCCGGCGGACCGATGATGGGGGCGGCTCAGCCCGACCTGGAGGCCCCTGTCACAAAGGGTGTGACCGGAATCGTCGCCCTTACCTCGAAGGAATCCCGACCCCGGGAGGTCTACTCCTGCATCAAGTGCGGGCATTGCCTGGACGCCTGCCCCATGTTCCTGAATCCGACCCTCATGGGGTCTTTGGCCCAGGTAGCCCGGTACCAGGAGATGGCGGACCGGGCGAACCTCTGGGATTGCATGCTCTGTGGAGCATGCTCCTACGTGTGCCCCTCCAACATCCCCCTTTCTCAGATGTTCGGTCTGGCCAAATACCAACTGGGCAGACTCCGGAGGAAGGAGACGGCGGCATGAGGCGCAATCCCTCCGCCGGACCCGCGAACAGGCGAATCGCCGGGAAGGAGGACGCCCGATGACGGAGCGCTCCTCCACACAGATTCTCGGGGACCGACTCCTGCTCACGGCCTCGCCGCACCTGAAATCACCGGACTCCACGCCCAAGATCATGTGGAACGTGGTGGGGAGCCTGGTGCCCGTGGTGGTGGCGGCCATCTTCTACTTCGGACCCAGCGCCATTGCGGTCATGCTGGCTGCAATCGCCGGTGCGTTGGGGGTAGAGAGGATCTTCGGCAAGAAGAAGAGCCTCTGGGACGGTTCCGCGGCGATTACCGGAATCCTCCTGGGGCTCTGCCTGCCGGCCGGGATGCCCCTCTGGATGGCCTTCCTCGGCGGCGCCTTCGGAATCGCGTTCGGGAAACTGGTGTTCGGTGGTTTGGGACAGAACCCCTTCAACCCTGCCCTGGTGGGGAGGGCCTTCCTCCAGGCGGCATTTCCCACCGCCATCACGACCTGGCCCTCCACTCAGATGGAGTGGGGTGCGTGGAGGGGTGCGAATTTCACCGCCCCCCTCCTTACCGGTGAAGCTCCAGATGTGATTACGGCGGCCACTCCTCTCGGCCTCTGGAAGTTCGAGGGGGAGGTGACGGACCTCCTCAGCCTCATGATGGGGAATACCGGCGGATCCCTCGGTGAAACGGCAGGGATCCTGATTCTGATCTGCGGGGGGTACCTGGCCCTCAGGAACTACCTGAACTGGCGAATCCCGGTGGGGATCTTCGCCACCGTTTTCGTGTTCTCGGAAATCCTCTATCTCATCAACGGAGAGGCGTTTCCGCCACCGTTCTTCATGATCTTCTCCGGGGGTCTCATGCTGGGGGCGATGTATATGGCCACCGATATGGTCACGTCCCCCGTGACGAACCTCGGTGCCTGGATCTTCGCAGGCGGGATCGGGATTCTGGTGGTGCTCATCCGTGTGTGGGGCGGGCTTCCAGAAGGAGTGATGTACGCCATCCTCCTCATGAATGCCCTGGTCCCCTTCATCAACCGGGCAACTCAGCCTCGGGTCTTCGGGCACTTCCCGGAGAAGAAGGTGAAGGAGGCCGAAGCGTGAGCGACGAGATCCGAAAAGGCGGAGGCGGCGCTCCCCAGGACGATGAGCTGTTCACCCCTCAGGGTGGAGGGGGAGGGACCGGCTCCGGGCCTCTGGTTCCTCCAGAGGCTGAAGGCTCCGAGGGCAGGGCCGTTGTCCTCCCACAAGTGGGGCCGGAGGAGCCTGAAGCGGAGGCCTTGGCGGTCCCTGCAGCCGAGGAGGAAGAAGAGGTCTCTTCCTTCCGTCTCCTCATGACCCTGGGCGTAGCGGGTGCCATCGCCGGGGCCCTTCTGGTGTTCGTCTTCCTTTGGAGCGATCCCCTGATCCAGGCCGAGAATGCCAGGATCCTCCGGGAGGCGGTGACGGAGGTCCTCAAGGGCCCGGCACGCTTCGAGAGCGTCTTCCTCCTGGAAGGGGAGCTGACGACCCATGTGCCGGAAGGCGTGGATACCCTTGATCTGGACAAGGTATTCCTCGGGTATGACGAGGGGGGGAATCCCGTTGGTTTTGCCATGACCAACAGGGGCTTCGGCTTCCAGGATATCATCACCGTCATTTTCGGCTACGATGCCGGAGCCGGCGAGGTCCTCGGGATGAAGGTTCTGAACCACAGCGAGACGCCCGGCCTGGGGAACAAGATCGAAGAGATGCCCTTCGTGGGGGAGTTCGATGGGGTCGACGCACCCATCGAGGGGGTCAAGCCGGACCGAAACACCGGGGCCGCCAATCAAGTGGACATGATCACCGGGGTCACCATCTCGTCCAAAGCCGTGGTCCGGATCATCAACGAGCGAATCTCGGAGATGGGAGACTTGTTGGCTGGTTATGAGCCCCAGAGGACCGTTCCGGCAGCGAGTGACGGGATCGGTCCAACCGACTCTGGCTCTTCGGGGTCCGGTCCGAGAAATGGCGGGGCACGGGAGGATGACCGATGAGAGCCACGACGCCACACCAGGATTTCATCCGAGGAATCTGGAACGAGAACCCGGTTCTCATCCAACTCCTTGGGCTCTGCCCGGCGCTGGCAGTGACCAATACGGTTCTGAACAGTCTCGCCATGTCCGGGGCCACCCTCTTCGTTCTGGTGGGTTCGAGCCTGTTCATCTCGCTGCTGAAGAAGGTCATCCCCCACGAGGTTCGGATCTCCACCTACATCCTTATCATCGCCACCTTCGTTACGGTGGTGGACATGACCCTGCATGCGACGGCTCCCGGGGTGTACCGGGAGATCGGAAACTTCATCCCTCTGATCGTGGTGAACTGCATGATCCTGGGGCGGCAGGAAGCTTTCGCCTCGAAGCGGCCGGTCGGCCGGGCGTTGCTGGACGCCTTCGGAACCGCCGCGGGCTTCACCATCGCCATGCTAATGATGGGGACGTTCCGGGAGGTAGTGGGGAGCGGAACGCTCCTCAGAGACACGCCCTTCCTGATCGACGTGTTCGGACTTCTGGGCGTCGAGTACGAGCCCTGGGTGGTGATGATCAGCCCGCCGGGTGGCTTCTTTACGCTTGGCTTTATCCTCCTTTTCCTGGGATGGTGGGAGACCCGGAGGACACAGAAGAGGGAGATCCGGCACTGGGCCCATAGCCTTCAGACCCCGACCAGGAAGGAGGCGGCGTGATGGGCGAGCTCTTCCTTATCCTCGTGTCGGCCATGCTGGTCACCAACTTCACCCTCTTCTATTTCCTGGGGCTCTGTCCGTTCATGGGGGTGTCGGCGAAGGTGGGAACGGCTCTCCGAATGGGAGCCGCGAACATCTTCGTCATGACCATCACCTCCCTGGTGGCGTCATTTCTGAACCAGAACGTGCTCCCCCATGCACCATACCTACAAACCATCTCCTTCATCGTGGTGATCGCGTCGCTGGTGCAGATCGTTGAGATGACCATAAAGAAGTTCAGCCCCACGCTTTTCAGGGAGTTGGGGATCTTCCTCCCTCTCATTACCACGAATTGCGCGATCCTGGGGTTGGCCGGATGGCAGACGGGGCTGGGATATAGCTACGTGGACGGGCTCTTCTACGCCCTTGGAGCCGGGTTCGGAGTGACCCTGGCCCTGGTTCTCATGGCTTCCCTCCGGGAGCAGATGGAGCTTTCCGACGTTCCGGCGGTAGCCCGGAACATGGGCTTGGTATTGATCCTGGCCGGGACCCTGTCTCTGGCCTTCATGGGCTTTTCCGGGTTGTTCACATCATGAGTGCCCTTTGGGGAGTCGTCGGGGCGGGTGCCCTCTTCGCCCTGTTGGGTTTTGCGGCCACTCGGGTTGGCTCCCGGCTGGAGGGGGTGGCGGGATGCCACGCCGATCCCAACTCCCTGGAGTCCTGCACTCTGCACGAGGGCTGTGACGGGTGTGGTGAGGAGAAAAGCGCGTCGGGCTGGTGGCCCGACGACAAGGTGACGCACGGAGATCGACGATGACGGTTGAGAACGGAAAACGGCCCTTCCCCAGCCGGAGGGACTTCATCTCCCTGGGAGTTGGCGCCTTCGTGGTTGGATCCATACCCCTGGCGCTCGGCGGCCGCCGCAAGCAGTTGATTCGCCGAACCCTCCCCATCATGGGGACTCTGGGGGAGGTAGCCATCGTTCACGGAGACGAGCGATACGCTCAGGGGGCAATCGACGCTGCGTTTCAGGAGATGAAGCGGGTGGAGGCGGCTTTGACCCGATTCCGGCCCGATTCCGACGTGGGCATGGCAAACCGTGTGGCTTTCTCTCAGCCCCAGGTCGTGTCCGCGGAGACGGCCGGCGTTCTCCGTCGGTCCATGGAATGGGCGGAAGCCAGCCAGGGCATCTTCGATCCCTGCCTGGGCCGGGCGATGGGCCTATGGGACGTCGCCAACCGGAAACAGCCACCCCCCGACACAGAGGTCCACCGGTTCGCCGGCCGAGACCTCTACAAAGCGTTGGAGGTGGGGCGCTCGGGGAAAGATCACGTGGTTCGTTTCCACGAGGCCGACATGGGCGTGGACCTGGGAGGGATCGGGAAAGGGTATGGCGTCGATCAGGCGGTCCTGGTCCTCAGGGAGTGGGGTATCCGGAACGCCCTTGTGAATCTCGGTGGGGACCTTTACGCCATGGGTGTTTCCGAGGACGGAGACCCATGGAAGGTGGGTGTCCAGTCACCGGACGATGCACAGGATCTGGTGGCCACGCTTCCCATGAGCGACCGTGGAGTTGCAACTTCTGGGGACTATCAGCGGTACTTCGAACATCAGGGCATGCGGTACCACCACCTCCTGGATCCGGAAACAGGAGCGCCGTCCAGGGTCGACACCCGAAGCGTGACGGTGGCAGCAGAAGACTGTATGGCTGCCGATGCGGCTGCAACTACGGTGTTCGTATCGTCAGCTGCTCGGGCTCGACCCGCGATGGAACGGGTCGCCCCAGGCTCGGAGGTGATCCACACGGTCTGAAGGATCCCCGCCAGGGTGCCGGGGGCCCCGAGCAAGCAGGGTGGTCGTGCGGGGTCGGCGTCCGGAGCCGGCGGGCCCGTGTCGATGTGGTTGAGCGGGAGCGTGCCCGGCTCCGGATGCTGAATCGAGAGGGGGGGGCGTATGAAGACCCAGAAGGCGTTCTGTTCCGCTTGCGACCGGCAGGTGGAAGTGGTTGTTCCCGATGATCTCCCGGAGGGTACGCTCCCTTCGGCCCATGACCCTTCCAGCTGCATTTGCCTGGAGTTCGGGGAATCCTGTACAGGATCCCTCTGCCCCCTCTTCGACGTCCCCACCGGCCAGATGGAGGAGAACTACAAGCGCATCGTGCAGGAGATCCGAGAGAAGAAGAGGAGGGAGGAGGGGTAGGCGCCATGTCTGAAAAGGCGGAGACTCAGAAGACCTACTGCACCCACTGCCAGAAGGAAGTGTTGGTTGCCATCAGCCCGGCTGCTCCAAGGGGCGGGCAGGCGAACCTCCCGAGCCACGATGAATTGGTTTGCCTGGACTTCGGAGACAAATGCGACGGTGAGGTTTGTCCCTTGTCCAGGTACAGGCCTGTGGCGATGGGGGTCAGGCTGGCACGGAGTGGGCTCCGGTCGAACGAGGAGTGGAAGCTTGTGCGGGCCCAGTGTGAGGGATGCGGGCAGGTCTCCGAGTTGGAGGTCGTGGATATGGACCATGCATACTGCACCCTTTGTGGGACCACCAACACCTGGATGGTCCTTGCTCTCGATGATGAAGGGGAGGTGGTCGTGACGGGGCGAGGACCGGAGGGGTAGGAAGAGAACGCCAACGGGCCAGGGCTCTCTCCGCCCTGGCCTCCCGGTGGAAACAGGGGGCGACGTGACGGCGTCGCCCCCTGTTCTTTATCTTGGCCTGGGCCATAATATCCCACCCGACCTTGAGGAGCGAAATCCCCATGCTTGGGACATATGGTCGCAATCCCCTCCGCAGGAAACGGGCGAAAACCTTTTCTCTTCCTGACGAACACATGTTAAGTCTTTCTATCATTTGTACATAGAATAATCGCCATATTCTGGCATCCAGGTTGCTCTATGTGAGTACTGGTTAGGCCCGAATGGGGCGATACCCATGATAAGGGAAGGTGGAAGCCCGGAAGGGCGTCACCAAAAAAGGACAAGTGAGCTTGAGGATAGAGAGGGATCGGAGGGTCCCGGCATGAAACGACGTGAATTCATCCGGATGACCTCCTACGGCGTGGCAGGAACCGCTGCACTGAGCGGCGTATCTTCCGATTGGTTTGGACTTTACGGCAACCCGACGGCAGATCCGGGGACGGAGGGAGAACAGGTCATCCCCTCCTTTTGCGAGCTCTGCTTCTGGAAGTGCGGAATCCTGGCTCACGTGAAGGACGGGAGAGTCACCAAGATCAAAGGCAACCCAAAGGATCCCCTCTCCAAGGGGCACCTTTGCCCGAGAGGCGCCGGCGGCACCGGTCTTCTGTACGATCCGGACCGCTTGAGGCGGCCCATGATACGGAGGGACCGCCGGGGAACGCAGGAGTTCGAGGAGGTGTCGTGGGACGCGGCCCTGAACGAGGTGGCGGAGAACTTCGAGCGCATTAAGTCCCGATATGGTGCCTCCGCCCTGGCGCTCTTCTCTCACGGCTACGGTGGGAACTGGATGAAGCACCTGTTCCACGCCTATGGCTCCCCAAACATCGCCGCTCCCTCCTACGCCCAGTGCAGGGGCCCCAGGGACGTGGGCTTCGACCTCACGTTCGGGTGGGGAGTCGGCTCTCCGGAGCGAACGGATATCAAGAACTCCGAATGCCTGGTTCTCATCGGGAGCCACCTGGGCGAGAACATGCACAATACCCAAGTGCAGGAATTCGCCGAGGCCATCCGGAACGGGGCAACGGTCATCACGGTTGATCCACGCTTCTCCGTGGCAGCCAGCAAATCCGCGGAGTGGCTCCCAATCAAGCCGGGAGCGGACATCGCGCTCCTCCTGGCCTGGATGAACGTGATCATCGGTGAGGGCCTGTACGATGGGGAGTATCTTTCTGCCTACGCCTACGGGTTCGAGCAGCTCCAGGAGCATGTGAAGCCGTACTCGCCGGAATGGGCCTACACTCGGACCGGACTGGATCCGGACCGGATCAGGCGGACGGCCCGGATGATGGCCGGGGCGAGGCCCGCCACTCTGGTTCACCCCGGGCGGCACGTCACCTGGTACGGAAACGATACCCAGCGTTCCAGGGCCATCGCGATCTTGAATGCTCTCCTGGGATCCTGGGGCCGGAAGGGTGGGTTCTTCGTCCCGTCCTCCATGGAGATTCCGGCCTATGAGTACCCCGGCTACCTGGATCATGAAGCCCACGTGGCGGACCGACCGGACCCGAGCCAGTATCCCCTGGCCGACCAAGTCCTGGCCCAGGGTGTCTGCAACGCGACGATCCCCAGTGGGATCGGCGATTCTCGGATCAAGGGATGGATGGTCTACGGATCCAACCTCCCCACCACTCTTCCCAACCCAGAGGAAACCTACCGAGCCATTCAGGAACTGGACTTCCTGGTGTCAGTGGACGTGCTTCCGGCGGAGATCGTCGGTTGGTCCGACGTGGTTCTCCCCGAGGCCACATACCTGGAGCGGTGTGACGAGGTGTTCACCCCGGCCTGGCGGGAGCCATACGTGGCGGTTCGGCAGGAAGTGGTGCCGCCCATGTACGAGTCCAAGCCCGGCTGGTGGATGGCACGGGAGTTGGGTCATCGCATCGGCCTCACGGAGTTCTTCCCATGGGAGGACTCCATGGAGTATGCGAAGACACGGGTGGAGGCTGCAGGGCTGGACTGCGATCTCCTCCAACGGGACGGGGTCATCGTCGGAGAGCCGGGCCCCCTGTATTTCGAGGAAGGGTCGCCCCCGGTGTTCTACACTGCTTCCGGGAAGATCGAGCTCTACTCGCAGCGGCTGGCGGAGAACGGTTTCGACCCCATGCCCACCTGGCACGACGAGGAGGTGGAGGATCCCCCACAGGGCTACTACCGTCTCCTCTTCGGCCGCTCCCCCGTCCACACCTTCGGTCGGACGACCAACAACCGGCTCCTCTCCGAGGTCATGGAGGAGAACGGGGTGTGGGTGAACCGGAAGGTGGCGGAGCGTTGGGGCCTGCGCGATGGCGATCGGGTCTACCTCCAGAATCAGGATGGGGTCCGGTCTACCTTCTCTGCACCTGTGAAGGTGACGGATCGGATCCACCCCGACGCTGTCTACATGGTCCACGGCTACGGCCGGAAGGCGAAGAAGCTGAAGCAGGTCTACGGGAAGGGGATCGACGACGCCGAGCTCATCACCCGCTACAAGACCGATCCCATCATGGGCGGAACGGGGATGAACGTGAATTTCGTGACCTTCCTGAGGGCAGAAGATGTGGAGGCCCAACAGGAGGCCGAAGGAAGTTCCGTCGGGACTGAAGACGAGGTGGCCCTGGGAGTGGGAAGGGACTTCGATCCGGTTCTGAATACCAGGGCAGCAGGGAAGGCACTGGCGGGGATTGGAGCCGGTGAGGAGGTGGCCCCGTGAGCGACGTCCGGTACGGGATGGTCATCGACACCATGACCTGCGTGGGCTGTGCGGCCTGCGTCATCGGGTGCAAGACGGAGAACGACACCCCCGAAGAATATTCACGGGATTGGATCTACACCCTTCTCCAGGGCGTGTACCCGAACGTCCGAATGGCCATCGAATCCCAGCGGTGCAATCACTGCGACAACGCCCCTTGCGTGGAGGTTTGCCCCACAGGCGCGTCCCACTACGGGGCCGGGGGCACGGTCCAGTTGAACCCCGAGAAGTGCTCCGGGTGCAAGGCCTGCATCGCCGCCTGCCCCTACGAAGCCCGGTACATCGATCCGAGAAGCGGCGCCGCGGACAAGTGCACATTCTGCATGCATCGCATCGAGAACGGGGTGCCAACGACTTCGTGTCAGGAGATCTGCCCCACTCAGAGTATCCATTTCGGCAATCTCGATGATCCCGACAGTGAGGTTTCCCGCCTCCTGGCGACCCGCGAGTGGTACGTCCTGAGGCCTGACGCCGGGACAAAGCCCAAACACTTCTACCTGAGGTGAGGGATCGATGAACGAGATCACCAATACACGGCATAACCATCTCATCGATCCCACCATGCACGTATGGGGTTGGGAGATCCCCCTCTACCTCTTCCTCGGCGGGCTGGTAGCGGGAATCATGATCTTCGCCGGCCTGCGGGCGCTCCGCGAGGAGAGGGAGAAGCCGTCTCTGGCACTTTCTCTCCTTCCGTGGACGGCGCCGGTGGCCATCTCCCTGGGGATGTTCTTCCTCTGGTTGGACCTCGAGCATCCGTTCAACGCGTGGAGGTTCTATCTGGCGTTCAAGGTCACCTCTCCCATGTCCTGGGGGGCGTGGATTCTCCTGGGGGTCTACCCGGTCTCCATTCTTCTGGCATGGATTGACACGCCCGACTCTCTCAAGGTGCCCGTGGCCCGGTGGATCGCACCCGGCTCGACGCTTGGGAAGCTCGACACCTGGTCCAGGGAAAGCCGTCGACTCCTTGGGGGGTTGAACATCGCCATGGGCGCGGCCCTGGGGATCTACACGGGCGTATTGTTGGGCACCATGGCTGCCCGTCCGCTCTGGAATTCCGCACTTCTGGGACCGCTCTTCCTGGTCTCGGGACTCTCCACTGGAGCGGCTTTCATGCTCCTCTTCGGACTTTCGGAGCGGGAGAGGCTCTTTCTGGGACGAGCCGACATGGGGCTCATTTCAACAGAGCTGATCCTCCTCTTCCTCTGGATCATCGGGTTGGCCACGGGGGGAAGCTCCTCGCAGGGCGCGGTGGCCATGATCTTCGGAGGCCCCTACACCGCCGCATTCTGGACTCTGGTGGTGGCGCTGGGTCTCCTGGCTCCCCTGGTGGGAGAGGCGTTGGAACTGAAGCACGGTGCCGTACCTGGAAAGGGAACGGCGATCCTGGTCCTTCTCGGTGGCTTCGCTCTCCGCTGGATCCTGGTCTTTGCTGGCCAGGACTCCGGGTGGGTGACCGAAATCGCCATGAGGTGATAGAGAAATGAAAGCGAGAGAATACTGGAATCCGTATGTGGCCGGGGTGGTTCTGGGCCTGGTTCTCCTGGCGGCCTACCTGGTAGCCGGGAATGGACTGGGGGCCACCGCCCTCCCCAAGCGCTCTCTGGCGGTGATCGGGAATCAGGTGGCCCCGGAGTGGACGGCCGCCAACACGGTGTTGAAAGGGTATTTGGCCGACGGCGCCAATCCCCTTCGAAACTGGCTGGTGGTTGAGGTCATCGGTGTCATCATCGGGGGCTTCATCGGGGCCCTCAGTGCTGGCCGGCTCGCGACAAAGGTGGAGAAGGGCCCGAACATCTCGGTGCGGGGCCGTCTCTACTACGCCGCGGGCGGCGGAGTCATCATGGGGTTCGCAGCTGCCCTGGCCAGGGGGTGCACCTCAGGGCAGGCACTTAGTGGAGGTGCCGCCCTGGCCACGGGCAGCTGGGTCTTCATGCTCATGGTATTTGCAGGCGGGTATGCCGTCGCCCGCCTGGTGAGGAGGCAGTGGGTATGAGCGCCGCACTCTTCCCCCTGTCGTTTGCCTCTGAGGAATTCAGACTCCTCACGGGATTGGTGATCGGCTTCCTCTTCGGATTCGTCCTGGAGCGGGCCGGGTTCGGTAACGCTCGCAAACTGGCTGGGCAGTTCTACTTCAACGACATGACGGTATTCAAGGTCATGTTCACGGCGATCCTGGTGGCGATGGTCGGTCTCTTCGGCCTCCAGAGCGTGGGCCTGGCCGACCTTTCGCTGCTCTGGATCAATCCCACCTTTATCCCGGCTCAGGCGGTGGGCGGTTTCCTCCTGGGGGTGGGCTTCATCATGAGCGGGCTCTGTCCCGGGACCTCCGTGGTCTCAATGGTCTCCGGACGAATCGACGCCTGGGTGGCCTTCGCAGGTATCTTCGTCGGTATCGGTGTGTTCACCCTGACGGTGGATTGGGTCCCTGGCCTCATGAGTCTGTATCAGGCAGGGTCGGGGGAGGTCTCCCTGCTGCCCCAGAGCCTGGGGGTTCCTCCCCTCGCGCTGGTGTTTCTCCTTGTCCTGGGCGCCACCTCGGCGTTTTTCGGTGCCGAGAAGGTCGAGGAGATCTTCCAGCGGAGGCGGGCACCGGTGGAGCTGACGCCTCCGTCCCGCCCACGGCTCAAAGCGGTCCTGGGTGGTGGCCTCGCGCTGGCGGTGATGCTGGCCATGGCCTTCACGGGCCCAAGGCCTGAGCTGCAACCCACCCGGATGGCTTCCCTGGCGCCGCTTCGCCTCGCGCAATCCCTGATCGAGCGCGACCCCGGGATCCTGATTCTCGACCTCAGAGCCGATCCACAAGCCGACGATGGCATTCCCGGGTCCGTGCCTGCCACCGATGGGAAGGCTGCACGCGATCTCCTTCGGGGGACACCTCCTGAGACAATGGTTGTCGTCTACGACGAAGCCGGTGGGGTGACGATGGCACCGGCCGAGTGGCCCCAAACATTGGATTACTGGTTCCTGGACGGCGGGCTGTCGGGGTGGAGAGACGAGGTCCTTACGCCGGCGTCCGCAGATGGAGCCGCCTTGGATGAGCGGGAGCGAGTACAGCGGCAGAACCAGATCTCGGCGTTCTTCTCGGGGGCTGCGGTCCAGGCCTCGTCCCTGGCTGCTCCTCCACCAGCCATGTCGGCCGGGCCAGCCCCGAAGAAGAAGGCCGGAGGGTGCTGACCGACGCCAAACGTGAGGGGCCCGTGAGGATTCATCACCCCCCGAGCAGGCCCATCGATCCTGATCGACGCGCCTCTTCAGGCGGGGCGGTCCATCACCGTCCCGCCCCCCGCCAGGCTCCCAAGGACTCTTGTCGATTGTCTGTTTATGTAGATGATCTAGAGTAGTGGGGGATCGAGAAAAAGCATATCATGGAATCGAGGATATTGCTCGTCTCCTGAGGATTGCGTGGGTTCCCCTGACCAAGGAACCGGATGCATGCTCCCCATGGAGGCACCAAGAGGGGCCGGCGGGTTTCCCGTCGGCCCCTCTGTTCATTCCTCCACCACGATGGGGGGTTTTCGTCAGTCCTTCCGGGCCCCTGCCGTGTCTGGTTGGATCGTTTCAGGCCCAACCTCGTAGAGCACGGGGTGACCGGGCGGCAATCCTTCCACCTGGCCCTCCGCTGTCGGCGGTTGAGCCATTCCGGGCATCACTCCCGGCATCCCCGCACCGTGGGGGTTCGTCGGAGTCTCTCCACCCATGCTTCCATCAGGCCGGAGCATTACCAGGAGCTCGGGGGAGGTTGCCTCCAGCTTCTGGGTGAGGCTGTCGGTCAGGGCCTCGTTCCCCAGGGCCATGGCAGCCATCAGTGCTCCGAACTGGGGCACTGGGTGCTCGGGAGTCAGCTCCATCGCCTGCCGATAGAAGCCGAGTGCCGCGTCGTACTCTGTCGCTCTCTGGGCTTCATTCCCCTGGTTCACAAGGTCCTGGACCTCGGGGGTCATCGGCTGTGCTGCCGGAGGCATTTCCTCCGGAGTGCTCTCAGCCGAGCCACTGCCCTGACTTCCGCATCCGGCCAAGACCAGGAGGCCGAGGCCGAGAGTGAGGGCGGGAAACACCGCCTTCCTGGATCGTGCAAATAACCTCAAGATTCTGTCCTTTCGTTTGAAGGGTGTTGAAGAAGTGGGGCGAGCCGCGTTACATGCGCCACGGGGCCAGATGGGAGGCGGGGCTCCGAGCCGAGCGGCCACCCCGGTGGCCACTACCTGACCGTTTTCCCGCGAGACCACCGAGCGACGCGAGGTGAACGCATAGAGTCCCAACGCTGCAGATGGCCCCGTGCCGCTGAGCCGAGCGGCCTGCCTGGTGGCAGGTTCCCGATGGACCTCCGCGAGACCGCCGAGCAGTGCGCAGGCGAAACCCGAAGGGCACAGGGGGGTTGCGGCGCCATACGGCGTCAGAACTCCTCTCCGATGCTTTGGCATCGCTTTCGTCGTCCTT
>JBDHCH010000015.1:0-47101 GCA_039592115.1 Gemmatimonadota bacterium
TACATGGCCGAGTTGAACCGAATCGGGCAGGTGGTGGACGGGGCTCGGAAGGAGGACGGGGCTCTCTACCTCCTGGACGAACCGCTCCAGGGCACCAACGAGGCCGAGAGGCGGGTAGCGGTACAGACGATCCTGGGCCATCTCCTGGAAGCGGGAGCCGTTGGGGCCGTAGCCACCCACGACCTGCACCTGGACTCGACCGGGAGGCTGGAGAAGGCTGCTCGGGCCGTGCACCTGAAGGGCCAGGTTCGGGAAGGGGACGCGGGGCCCTTGCTGTCCTTCGACTACCGACTTCGACAGGGGAGGGCCACATCCACGAATGCCCTGGCTCTACTCAGGGCCGTGGGGTTGGGCGACGGGGGATGAAGCACACAGGGGTGTAAGGCCTTTCGTTCGCCTCACACCCCCGATTCCATCTGGACTGTTGGTGCACCCCGCGTCCTACCGCCAGTCGTCTCGCTTATCCAGCGAGGTATCTGCCAGGACTGCGTCGATGGCCTCGATGAGAGATCGCGGATCCAACGGTTTTCGTAACGACCGAGCGGCCCCGTAGTCTTCGGCCAGGTCGAGCTGGTCGGCACTGACCCCCGAGATGGCGATGATGCGGGCGTAGGGGTCGGCTTGCCTGATTTCCTGGATCAGCTGAAGGCCGTTCAATCGCGGCATGGCGAGGTCGGTGAGAACCAGATCGAATTCCCCGCCACGCCATTTCGCCAACGCGGATTCTCCGTCGCCGGCGAAGCGGACCTCATGGCCGGCGTTGATCAGGACAGTGGACTGGAAGAGGCGGTCACCCTCTTCGTCGTCGACGATCAGGATCCTGGCCATGGGTCGTGCCTCCTTCGGTTCATTCACTCTGCATCTCCGGTACTTATCAATTCGGAATGGTCCGCACAAGTGTCGGACAGCCTCGAGCCTCGGCTGGAAGTGGAACGGACGGAGCTCTCGTTCGTACTACCCGGGACGATCCCCCATGGAGTCCGCCGTACGCCCCACCCCGCCGAGTACGTGGCCGGGGGCACTTCCCGGAAGGAGCCAGACGTATGGCACGAAGCGAAGCAAAGAGCCCAGAAGAATACCTGGCCGAGCTTCCTGAGCCCCGGCGTGAGGTCGTCTCGAGCATCAGGGACGTGATCCTGGAGAACCTCCCGGAGGGGTTTGAAGAGACGATGAACTGGGGGATGATCGCCTATGAGGTTCCGCTTGATCGTTACCCCGACACCTACAACGGTCAGCCCCTCATGTACATGGCTCTTGCGGCACAGAAGAACCACTTCGCCGTCTACGCCACAGGAGTGTACATGAGCCCGGGGGGAGAAGAGTGGGTGAAGGGGGAGTTCCAGAACGCCGGGAAGAAGCTCGATATGGGGAAATCCTGTCTTCGCTTTCGGAGGATGGAGGATGTTCCCCTGGAAGTGATCGGGAAGATCGCCAAGGCCCACTCTGTGGAGAGCTTCATCGCCGGATCCGAGGCGGCGAGGAAGAGGTGACTCTGCCGCCCCACGGGCCGGGGTCCCCCACGGGGCCCGCGGCTCTTTGCCGGGACCGGGGAACGCTGGAATGCTTCGCGACAGAAAAATTTCGCGTGGCGCCTGGACCAGATCTTGCTGTTTCTTAGATTTGGTGCGCTGAAGTCCAGGTTGGATACGAGAGGACCGGTTGGATCCGATGCCCAGATACGACTATAAGTGTCAGTACTGCAACTTTCCCTTCGAGGTGCGGATGTCCATGTCCGAATACTCGTGGAGCGGAGCTTCACGTCGATCGGTGTCCTCACCGGGTCCCGGTCCGGCTCGTCAGGGTCCTCCTTCGGTGGCGGAGGCTGTGGACCGGCGGGAAGTGGATTCACCTGAGGCCATTGACCTTGCCGCCCGGTCCGGGCGAATGACAAAATGACGGGTCGGCCCCTTTGGCCGGCCCGTTTCTCTTGTCCTGGAGATGCCACGGTTTTCCAGGAAACAGGTTCAGGGTAGCCCATGTCCGAACAGAAGTTCATCTATCACATGTACCGTCTCTCCAAGATCGTGCCTCCCAAGAGAGAGATCTTGAAGAACATCAACCTTTCCTTCTTTCCCGGGGCGAAAATAGGGGTTGTGGGGCCCAACGGATCGGGGAAGAGCTCCCTGCTGAAGATCATGGCAGGGTTGGATTCCGACTTCCTGGGAGAAGCCTGGGCCGCCAAGGGCACGAGGATCGGATACCTCCCCCAGGAGCCCGAGCTGGATCCGGACCTGGATGTTCGGGGGAACGTGGAGTTGGGAGTGAAGCCCGTCCGGGATCTCTTGGTCCACTTCGAGGAAGTGAGCATGGCCTTCGCGGAGGTTTCTACCGACGAGGAGATGAACCAGCTCATCGAGGAACAAGCGAAACTCCAGGACCGGATCGAGGCCGCCGGCGCCTGGGATCTGGACCGGAAGGTGGAGATGGCCATGGACGCTCTCCGAGTCCCTCCCGGGGAGGAGGACGTCTCTGCCCTCTCGGGTGGAGAGCGTCGGAGGGTGGCCCTCTGCAAGGTCCTGCTGGAAGCACCTGACATGCTCCTTCTGGACGAGCCCACCAACCACCTGGACGCCGAGTCGGTGGCCTGGCTGGAGCATCATCTTGGTGCATACCCCGGCACGATCGTGGCCATCACCCACGATCGGTACTTCCTGGACAACGTGGCGGGGTGGATCCTGGAGCTGGATCGAGGGGAGGGGATCCCCTGGAAGGGCAACTACTCTTCGTGGTTGGAGCAGAAACGGGAACGCTTGAGGGTCGAGGAGAAGCAGGAGAGCGCCAGGCAGAGGACCCTGGACCGGGAGCTGGAGTGGGTGAGGATGGCGCCTCGGGCCCGCCACGCCAAAGGGAAGGCTCGGATCAATGCCTACGAAGACCTCCTGAACGCAGACGAGAGGGATCAGGTGAGGACGGCGGAGATCCTGATCCCCAAGGGACCCCGTCTGGGGAGCGCGGTAATCCGCGCCGAGGGCGTGAGAAAGGGGTACGGCGACAGGCTGTTGATGGAGGACCTCACCTTTGACGTGCCCCCGGGGGCCATCGTAGGGATTATCGGGGCGAACGGGGCAGGGAAGACCACGCTCTTTCGGATGATCACCGGCCAGGAAGAGGCCGACGGTGGGGAACTTTCGGTGGGAGAGACGGTCAAGCTGGCTTACGTGGACCAATCCCGGGCCGAGTTGGACGGGGACAATACCGTCTTCGAGGAGGTCACCGGCGGTGCCGATCTCCTTTATTTCGGCCGGGCCGAGGTGAACAGCCGAGCCTATCTATCCTGGTTCAATTTCCGGGGGGCGGATCAGCAACGGCCGGTTGGGGTCCTCAGCGGAGGAGAGCGGAACCGCCTTCACCTCGCAAAGCTCCTGAAGGAGGGGGGGAACGTCCTCCTCCTGGACGAGCCCACCAATGATCTGGACGTGGATACCCTCCGGGCTCTGGAGGATGCCCTCCTTCAGTTCGCCGGTTGTGTCCTGGTAATCAGCCACGATCGGTGGTTCCTGGACCGGGTGGCCACCCACATCCTGGCCTTCGAAGGGGACAGCCAGGCATTCTGGTTCCCGGGGAACTTCCAGGAATACGAGCAAGACAAGAAGAGGCGCTTGGGGGACGATGCGGTCGAGCCCCACCGGATTCGGTACAAGAAGCTCTCCGACTGATTTCGGGATGGCAGGGGGTGGCCGAAGCCGTTCCCTGATCTCCTCCTCGTCGTGACCCCTATCCAGATAAGGGTCTACCTCGGTGTGAGCTCTCGGGGCGGGAATCCCCAGATTTTTCCTATGCCCTTGTAGTAATGCCGAATCCGTCGTCCATTGTACGCGGCTTTTGTGCTCTGGAGTTGGCGCGCACCTGAGAGGCTTTCCCTTGATGGACGAACCCCGCAAAACCCCGACCCTTGCTCAATCCCTCATTCCCATCTTCTCCATCGCCGTCTTCCTCGGGATCGGCTACGGGGTGTTCAAACTCCGAATCGAGTTCCTCCTGATTGCCGCTGCCGCCGTCTCGGGGATCATCGCCCTGCGGCTGGGCTACACATACAAGGAGATGGAGGAGGGAATCGTCCACAGCATTTCCAAGGGCATGCCGGCCATGATGGTGGTCATCGTGGTGGGAGCCCTCATCGGGACGTGGATGTCGTCCGGAGCCATTCCCATGATGATCTACTATGGACTGAAGATCATCTCCCCGTCCTTTTACCTGGTGACGGCCTGCGTGGTTTGCTCCATCATCTCGGTGGTGACGGGAACTTCGTATGGGACGGCGGGAACGGTGGGGGTGGCCTTCATCGGAATCGCCCAGGGGCTAGGGATTCCCCTGTCGTATGCTGCCGGGGCCATCGTGGCCGGGGCCTACTTCGGCGACAAGCTTTCCCCCTTCTCCGACACAACGAACCTGGCACCCATTGCCGCCGGGAGTAACCTCTTCGACCACATCAAGCACACGCTCTGGACGACCACCCCGGCCTGGTTGCTGGGGTTGGTCCTCTACTTTTTCCTGGGACGCGGCGCTTCCGGATCGCTTGAATCGGAGCAGATGACCCAGATCATGGAGATGATTCCCGCGGCCTTCAACTTCTCGTTGGTCCTCCTGCTCCCGCCGGCGATCACCTTGTACGCTGCGATCTCGAAGAAGCCGACCATCCCCGGAATGCTCGTCTCGTCTTTCGTGGCCATGATCCTGGCCATGACCTACCAGAGTGTGCCCCTGATGGAGGCTGTGGACGCGATGGTCCACGGCCATACCTCCAATACGGGCCTGCCCCTGGTGGATACCCTCCTCACCAAGGGAGGGATGATGAACATGATGGACGTGACGCTCATCGCTCTGTGCGCGTTTGCCTTCGCCGGGATCACGCAGAAAGCGGGAATGCTCGATGTCCTCCTCCAGGCCATGACCCGTTTCGCGAATACGACGGGCAAGCTCATCGCCGCGACATCTCTGTCCAGCATCGCTGTGGCCGTGATGACCGGGAGCTCATTCCTCACCCTCCTCATCCCCGGGGAGTTGTTCGCGCCAGCCTTCAAGAAGGCGGGCCTGGCGGCCAAGAACCTCTCCAGGACCGTGGAGGACTCAGGGACGGTCATCGTTCCCATCGTTCCGTGGAGCATTGCCGGCGTGTATATGGCTGGGACGCTGGGTGTGCCGACCCTCTCCTACGCCCCCTTCGCCTTCATGTGCTACCTGGGAGTGGGCTTCGCCTGGCTCTACGGGTTCACCGGGTTCGCCATCGCGCCCAAGATCAGGGACGACGAGACGGTGCCGGGGAGCTGAGGTTCCCGGGCTCACGGAAGAAATCCTGCAGGGTGGCGGCCGGGTCCGGCATCAGGCCCCAGGTCAAGCGGTATCCCAAGCTGAAGCCTGTCCCCACCGGGAGGTTCTTCCCCAACACCGGAATCTGGGCGCTCGCCTCGATCCTGCCTGGGCCCGCCGGGAAGCTCAGGGTGGGTAGGACCTGTAGGAGCCTTCTCGCGTCTCCCTTCAGCAGAAAACCCTGGGCCAACGGCGCCCTGCCCCAGAGGCCGTCTCCGGCGACTTCCCAGGCCAGGGGCCCCACCGTCCCCCCCAACGCCAGGTGTCCGAACGCCTCGTCGCCAGGGTCCCTGGCAGCCTCCTCGTTGGCCTCCCTCCAGCGGTAGCCGACCCATCCCATGACATAGAACGGACGCTCTTCGAACCCGTGCCCCGACTCCAGCGTTACCTCCCAGTCCCTCTGGCCTTCCGTGAGCGGGAGCACCGTGGCATCCACGGGGAAGTCGCTCCCCGGGAGCTTGACGCCCAACCGGAGAGCAATGGGGAAGTCGAAGCCCACGGCCTCTGGGCTGATCCGAGCGGCGAACCGGAGGTCGCCGAGTCCGTTGCTTCGGGAGTTCCCCCCCGCGCTCTTCACCTGGAGCCGGTGACCCGGCACCTGAGCCCAGAGCTCCACGCCATCCAGAACGCCCACGGCACCCGTGAGGAAGACCGATCGCGTGATGAACTCAGAGTCGGCCAGGAAGGGCTGCCGATCCCCGTCCGGACTGAAAAAACGACGGGTGTTCTGACCATACCCGGAGATCTGCAACCAACCTCCACCGGGAGGGAGCGTGCCCAGGGAGCCGGCCTGGGTCAGCGTAGGGGAGGAATGGGGCGCGGAACAGATGGCCTGCCCTGCCAGCGAGTCGGGAGCGAGGAAGCTCAGTGAGACCGAGACGGCAACGGCTGCCGCGCGCGTCCTGAAGTGAGTCATGGCTGCCACACCTCGATATCCGGGTAGAAGGCAGGCCAGGCGAACCAGAACGCCACGAAAGCCTCCTCGATGGGCTCGAGCTGGGTGCTGGCCAGGGGGCCTTCCATGGCCAGACCGTCCACCCTCCAGGCGGTCCGGGTCTGATCATCGAAGACCTTCCCATCCACCATGGAGAACTCCGAAAGGGAAGGCCAACCCGCCGGATCCCACCGGGATCCCCAGTACGCGTTCTTTCGGTGGCCTGGACGTGTCTACGTTCAGATCGAAGAGAACCTGTGGGTTGTCAGGGTCGTCGTACGATCCGTAGGGGTACCGCTGGTAGTCCCGTTCCCACCCGGTGTCGGAGGAGACCACGTCCGTACCGGGATGAAGGCTCACCCAGCCGGCCCACGTGGTTTCCAGGATCGGAACCATGGAGAGCCGCGTACCGTCCCTGGCTCCGCACCGGGCGGCTCCGAGCATCTGGGGCCAGAGCGATTCGGGACTGGCTCGATCGTACATGATGAGGTTGTTCTGGTAGAGGAGCCCCGAAACGCCGAACTCTGCCCCACCCACAGCGCTTCTGTCGAACGCCATGGAGGATCCGGTGAGTGGGCAGTGGGTGACGGCCAACTGGGATCCTCCGATGTCCAGGTTCACGATCTCGTGCCACCAGAAGATGTTCAGCGGGATGGCGTAGGGCTTGTCGTCGACGACGATCCCGACGACCCGGTCCTCGGGCCGGAGGTAGGTCGTGCCCTCCTCATTGGTCTGCACGAAGGTCGGATTGGAGAGGGCCGGGATTCCGTCCTTCCCGGGCCCGCCATTGAAGATCTGTGAGCTCGGAATGCTGCAGGAGAGGTCCCTTGCGGCGGAAGGACTCGCGAGGTTCGCCGTATCGGAGCACGCGGTGGGAAGGAGGAGCGCGCACACCGCCAGGAGCCCTTTGTCTGCAATTCGTATCGACATGTTTTCCGTCCGCCAGTTGGAGATTGGTGCCTCTTGGAGAATCCGGCGGATGGAGGGAAGGTTCCTTTGTCAGCTCTCCAACGCTTCAAAGGCTTCGACGGCGGTTGCCCACCGAGACATGGACTCCTCCAGGGCGACCTGAGCCTCCTTCAGGCTGACCGTGAGCAGCCCGGCCTCCCGGGAACTCTCCGCGCTCCCATCGTAGAGGCGTTCATCCGAGAGCGCGTGCTCAAGGCTCGCGATCCGTTCCTCGGCGGCGTGGACCTCCCGCTCCGCCTGCTCCATGGCCCGTCGCGCGGCTCGCAGGGGTGCTGCCTGTTCCCGGCGGAGCTCGGCGTTCTTTCGGTTCCGGGCCTTGGACTCCTCCCGGTCTTCCCGAAGGGCTTGGAGGTCGGCTGCGGCCCTCGTCCTCTCCTCCGCCTCCACTCTGCGCTCCCAGTCGACGAAAGGTCCCGGATAGTCGAGGAGTCGACCCTCCCGGAACGCCCATACGCGTGTCGTGAGCTCCCGGAGCAATGCCCGGTCGTGGCTCACCAGGAGAACGGTTCCGGGGTAGTTTTCCAGTGCATCCTCGAGGGCCTCGATGGACTCCACGTCCAGGTGATTGGTCGGCTCGTCCAGGGCCAGGAGGTTCGATCCCTGCAGCGTAATGAGCGCCAGGGCGACCCGAGCGCGCTCGCCCCCTGAGAGAGAATCCGTGACCCGCTTCACCTCGTCCCCGGAAAAGCCGAATTTCCCAAGATGGTCCTGAATCTGCCCGCGGCTCCAGGTGGGCCTGGCGTCCGCCACGCAATCATAGAGCCTCTGGTCTTCGGGTAGATGGGCGTTGTCCTGCTGGAACCATGCAGGTGTGATCCCGGCTCCCACCCCGACCCTCCCTCCCCTCGGACCCCGGTCTCCCAGGAGCGTCGCCAGGAGGGTGGACTTCCCTGATCCGTTGGGACCCACCACAGCGATGACGTCACCCCTCCGGGCAACGGCGGAAAAGCCCGAAACGAGCATCCTGCCGCCAATTCCCACGTCCAGGTCCTCCACCACCAGCACCTGATCCCCTCCCCTGGCCGATAGCTCGAAGCGGACGGCCATGGGATCGTCTTCCTTGGGTGGCGGCGAAAGGCGGGGAAGGCGAGCCAAACGGTTCCGCCGGCTTTGGGCCTGGGCCGTTTTCTGGCCGGCGATGTTCCTGCGGATGAACTCCTCCTGCCGTGCGATCTCCTTCTTTTCCTGCGCGACCTTCCGTTCCAGAGTCAGGATCGCCTGGTCGCGCTGCTCGACGAAGGAGGAGTATCCCCCTGAGTACGTGTTAGCCGATCCGTGGCTCAGGTGGAGTATGTGGTCTGCCATATCATCCAGGAACGCCCGGTCGTGGCTGATGACCATCGCGGTCCGCCCCGGCTCGGTGAGGTGTTTCTTCAACCACTCGATGGTGTCCAGGTCCAAGTGGTTGGTGGGCTCGTCCAGGAGGAGCAGATCGGCAGGAGCGGCCAGCTGGGCCGCTAGACCGACCCGGCCCCGCTCCCCGCCGCTGAGCCCTGCGAGGGGGCGGTCCCTGGCCTCCTGGGCGTCGAAACCCAAGCCCTGGAGGACTGCATCCACGCGAGCGTGAAACCCGTACCCTCCGAGGTGATGGAAGCGTTCCTGGGTTTCATCGAACCGCCTCAGGTCTGCTTCGGTCACGCTGCTTCCCAGCTCCGCGAGTCGCTCCGACTCGAGGGCCAGGGAGCGTTCCAGGGCGAGGAGGTCCCGGTAGCCCTGGGCCGCTGCGTCCCAGACGGTGGTGGCAGTCCCGAAGTCCCTATGCTGATCCAGGAGGGCGACCCCCAGGCCAGAGCGCCGGGTAACCGACCCCTCCGTCGGCTCCAGGGCTCCGGTGATCAGGCGAAGTAGAGTGGTTTTCCCGGTTCCATTCCGGCCGACGATCCCCCACCGCTCTCCCTGCGTGACGGAGAAGCTCACCTCATGGAAGAGTGTGTCGGCGCCGAACGCCACGGAGACGGCGGAAAGGGTGAGGAGGGTCACGGGTTACTCGAATAGCCGGATGATCTCCGACTCCTTCTCGACGGCCGATACGCGACCGGCTTCGATGAGCTGGTCGATTCGGCTGAAGTCGGCCCAGTGGACATCCCGAACGTCCGGAACCAGGACGAGGTCCGCCTGCTCCAGATAGTAGCGATTCAACTGAGTCTGTGTGATCCACTCGGCCCTTGCCACCACCTCGACGCCGTTCTCCCAGGGTCCGTCGGACTCCAGGCTCCTCTGCACGTCGACTACGATGACGTCCGCTCGATGAGGCGGTGCTCCAGGTTCCGGGACGGGAACGTTCTTGGTGATGTAGCCGTCCACCAGGAGCATGTCGTCCAGGGGAACGGGGGGAAACACCCCGGGAATCGAGGCGCTGGCCTGGACCGCCGTGGCAATCTTCCCATGGCTCAGGGCGATGTCCTCCCCGCTGTACAGATCCGTGGCCACCGCCACGAATGGGATCTTGAGATCGTCGAAGGTTGCCTCCCCGTACAACCGGTTCATGATCTCATCCATGAACCCCGCCTCAACGATCGAGATCTTCCGGACCATCTTGGAGATCGTGTAGAGAACGCGAGTTCTCCTGCTGAACTGTTCGAAGCTGTCGCGAGAGCCATCTTCGTCTTCCAGGAGGTCATCCAGATCCAGCTTCTCGAAGAGCTCGCTTTCGAACAGGTCCCTGACCATCTGGGCGAGCCCGTCACTGGACCCGTTCAGGCAATACCATGCACCCACCACGGCCCCCATGCTGGTGCCGGTGACGAGCTCCGGTCCCATGGAGATCCGGTCGAGGTGTTGGAGCACACCGATATGGGCCATTCCCCGGGCGCCTCCCCCGGAAAGGGCCAGGACCCGGGTGGGGTCGGCGAGGAATCGTTCCTTGAACTCTTTCCAGTTCATGAACCCTCCAGGAAGAGAATCGGACGTCCTCCGAGAACGGTTCGGGTCCCCGGTGAAAAAGCGCCCGAATTCTACCCTGCGGGGGGGGATGAGACAAACGGTACGGGATCCGGACGGTTTATGGCGCCGCGACCCTCCGGGGCCCTCGGAGCCCCGCCTTCCGTCAGGCCCCGCGGCGGACGCTAGGCTGCTTCCCCCACCTCCCCGACACCCGTCTCATCTTGCGGGTGAGCCTTACCCTCCGCCAAGTCCCGACGCCAGGTATAAGTCCGGGATCCCGTACCCATGGATGAAGAGTGGGTCCGGCTCCCCTCTTTCAAGAAAGTAGTCGCCGGAGCTGAAGAGGGCCTCCTTGATCTCCTTCACCGTCCAGTCCGGGTGTGCTTGGAGAACGCAAGCCACGGCGCCGGCCAGGAGCGGGGTGGCCATGGAGGTGCCGCTGGAGGAGGTGAATGCCCCCTCCTCATAAGGAGAGATGGAAGCCGTGTTCCGACCCCAAGCCAGGAGCTCGGGTTTCTGGGTCTCTCCTGATCTCAACCCGTCGGAGCTGAATCGGGCGATCCCGCCTGTTCCTTCCACTGCCCCCACCGTGATGACTCCGGGTGCGCCGGCGGGAGGGAGGAGATGGTGTGTGGCGGGATCTTCGTCATGACCGCTGTTCCCTCCTCCCTGGAAGCCGATGATCCCGTTTCCCGTAGCGAGATTCCAGCCCTGGGCCATGACGGATGTACGGCCATCGACGGCCTCTGGGCCATAGCCCTCGTAGAGCACCAAGGAGGAGGAGACGATGTCGACTCCCCGGGACTCGGCGAATTCCAGGGCCGCCACGAACCAGCGCTCCTCCAGGAAATACTCCGTGGCGTCGTCTTCAGCCTTGAGGAGGACGTACTCGGCCTCGGGCGCCGAACCGACCAACTGGCCGGGAGAGTCGGCAGCCAGGATCCCCAGGACCAGGGTTCCATGCTCGTGATGGATGGGCGAGTCCCCGGGTTCCGGCGTCGCCACGGAATCGTCGTCCACGAAGTCCCACTGGGCGACCACTTGAAGAGGGTCTTCCCGGTTCAGGAAGGCGGGATGGGAGGTGCGGAATCCCGTGTCGATCACTCCGATCCGCACCCCCGACCCGCGGAGGCCCATGTCGTGGAGGCGGTGTAGGCCAAGCTGCCGGATCTGCGGTCCGGACCATCCGAACGTCGGATCCGGTGGGGAAGGGGGACCTCGCTTCAGGTCCGGGTCAGGGGGGATCTTCGCTTTCCGCTGGGGTTTCGGCACGTAAGGGTGGATGTCCCTGACCTCCGTGACGAAGGGTAGACTCTCGATGGCCCTGAGGGTCTCACGGGTGGCCAAAACGCTGACGCCGTTCAACCACCGGCTCCGCACCCGCACCTCCGCGCCGGTCGCGGCCACTCCCTCCACGTAGGCTTCCTGAAGTGGAAGGTCGTGCTCGTCGAACAGGCCGGGAAGGGTCCGCCTGAGGCGGCGCCGTGCCAGGGCACGTTCGTCGAACGCTTCCTCCAGGTGCTGGAATGCGGCCGCCCGCGCCTCGGGAGAAGAGATCCCCTTGTCCTCGAACCCGACCCACGCGTCGAATCGATCTTGAGCTTCCAGCTGTCCTCGCAGGGGAAAGAGGACGAAAAGATTCAGTAGCAGCAACCGTGGGAGTTGTGCTCTCATCTGCTCACTCTCCAATGGATGGGCACACAGATGTTGGACGGAGACACAGTCTCCTCGGTTGCCCCCGGGCGTGTTCCTCCGCTCTACGATCCGGGCTGGGAACACGTCCTCTTCGAGTTCTGGGCCTCCGAGGCCATTGTCTCACTTCCAGGGTCCTTTTGACAGGCCTTACGCCGCCTCCTAGGGTTCCTGGCCACGGGGATCTCCCGGAGTGCCATGGACACCGCCCGTCACGAGGATGGAGGCCAATATGATCTCGACGCCGGTCCGTTCCCTGACTCCCAACATTCTCCTGTTCGCTCTGGTCGCTGTGGCCACGGTGCCGGCCGAGGGCCAATCTGCGGGAATGTCGGCGATCCGAGTCGAGGACATGAAGCTCCCGGTCAGGTTTCTTTCTTCGACGGCCTTTCAGGGCCGGAACGTTCCCTCCGTCGAGCTCGAGATCGCCGCGGAATACCTGGCCCTGAAGGCTGAGGATATCGGACTGGAGCCGGTCTCTTCCAACGGGTCCTACTTCCAGGAGATTCCCCTGGAGGCCTATCGGGTGGCCCCGGCCACGTCCGCCCTCACGGTGAAGTCAGGGCCCACCCGGCAGTCTCTCTCCTATCCGGAGTCCTTCGGAGTGAGAGGCCGCTTCATCGCCGCGGGATCGGCGACGGGGCCCGTGGCCCTCCTCGGGATCGGGGCCAACGCACCGGATCTGGGGTGGGACGATTTCGGGGGTATCGATCTGGAAGGGAAGATCGCGGTCATCCTGGATGCGGAGCTTCCCCAGGGGCATGTCCTCCGCCGGCCCGAGAATCAGGGAGCATTGTACCGCCGAGGCACCGTCGCCAGGCAGAGAGGCGCGGTGGCAGTCATCACCGTTATCTCGCCGGAGAGGGAAGCGGGCCTCACGGCCCGGGGATTGAGCTTCGACGATGTCGAGCGGGGCTGGCCCCTGGACACGGAGGTGGGGCTGGGGGGAAGAGCCTCACCCGCCCAATTCGGGATCGAGGTGAGGCACGCGGCTGCGGCCGAGATCCTCGGGATCCCAGTAGGCGAGTTGACGTCCATGTTCGCGGAGTTGGCCCAGGGTCGCAGGGTACCGTCCAGGGATCTTCCGGACCGGGAGCTGGAGGTGAGGATCGATCTGACGACTCGTTCCACCGTCACCCGGAATGTTCTGGGCATGGTCAGGGGCACCGATCCTGAACTTCGGGACGAATATGTGGTGATCGGAGGACACCACGACGGGATCGGCCATCGCGAGGGTGTGGTCCTGCACGGGGCCGATGACAACGTTTCGGGTGCGGTGGCCATGCTGGAGCTGGCCGAGGCCATGCTCCTGGAGCCGCCCAAACGGAGCATCCTCTTCGCCTGGTTCACGGGTGAAGAGAAGGGGCTCTACGGGGCGTATCACTTCGTCGCCCACAGCCCGGTCCCCCTCGAGAAGGTCAGCGCCATGTTCAATCTGGACATGCTCAGCCGGAATGACCCCGGGAGCATTTTCGTGATCGGCTCGAACAAGATCAGCTCGGAGCTGGACCAATCCCTCAATGAGCAGAGCCGAAGGCCGGAGGTCGGACTGCGCCTGGACTACACCTACGAGGATCCTCTCCACCCTGACCGCTTCTTCGTCAGGAGTGACCAGTACCCGTTCATTCGATACGGGATTCCAGCGGCCTGGGTATTCAGCGGAACTACATCGGACTACCACCAGGAGACGGACACCGAGGACCGGATGGATTATGACAAGATGCTCCGGTCCACCCGCCTCGTGTTCCTGAGTGCTCAGGACATCGCGAACCGGCCCGCGCTCCTGACGCTGGATCTGGACCCGAGAGTCACTTCGAGGGGGCCTCACAACACTGATGTGAACTGGATGCGGCCTCCGGAGGGCGGCCCAACCGCTCCGGGTCGCTGAGGGGCATCGACGTGGTTGGCCATGACACCGGATCCCTGGATCCTCGGTCTCCGGTCGGCCGGACGGAGAGTCACCTCTGCACTCCCGCCGATGCCGAGGTCCTGGGCGCCCCGGTCCATGGCGGAGTGGTGGAACCCTTTCGGCAGCTCCGATCCGAGGCGAGACGGTCCGGGTTCGAACTCGAGATCTTGAGCGGGTTCCGGAGCTTCGATCGACAACTCTCGATCTGGAACCGGAAGGCCCGAGGAGAGCTCCCCGTCCTGGACAGCCGTGCGGAGCCGATGGACATTCGGAAGCTGGGCTCTGAGGAGCTGGTGTTCGCGATCCTCAGGTGGTCCGCGCTCCCAGGTGCTTCCCGACACCATTGGGGGACGGATCTGGACGTGTTCGATTCCTCCGCCAAGCCTGCCGACTACGAGATCGAGTTGGTGCCGGAGGAAGTGGAGTCCGGGGGGATGTTCGGGCCTCTCCACGACTGGTTGGACAGGAGGATCTCGACATCCTCGTCGTTCGGCTTCTTCCGCCCCTACGATCGGGACAGGAACGGAGTCGCCCCGGAACGGTGGCACCTGAGTCACGCTCCAACCGCGGCCAGATTCCAGGAAGCGCTCTCTCCCGCCCTTCTCAGGGAAACGATCCTGACGGCGGAGATGGAGTTGAAGGAAATCGTTCTCGCACGCCTGGACGTGATTTGCCAGCGATTCGTTTTGAACATCAACCGGGCGAACAGATGAAGCTCCGAGCAGGAACGGAAATTGGGACGATCCAGTGGGATCCGGACACCTATGGGTCTTCCCACCTGGGGGCCCCCCTGGAGGTGTGGCGCCCCACGAGAACCTGCACGCTCCTGATTCATGCGGGAATCCACGGTGAGGAAGGGGAGACGACCGTGGGCCTTTCCCGGGCTCTCCGACTTCTCTCCGAGCCTTCGCCCCACTGTGCGGTGGTCCTTGCCGCGAATCCGGACGGCCTGAGGCGGGGTACCCGAGGCAACGCCAGGGGCGTGGACCTCAACCGAAACTTTCCGACCCAGGATTGGGCCCCGGATCCAGTGTCCCATCGCTCCACTCTCGATGCCCCGCGGGAGGTGCTTTTGAGCCCGGGTTCCGCGCCGGCGTCCGAACCCGAAACCGAGGCCCTCATCCGCCTCGTCGAGGAGCTGAAGCCGCAGCATGTGATCGCCCTTCATGCTCCTCTGGCCTGCATCGATAGCGCGAACCTGGGACCACTCGCTCGCTGGCTGGCCGAAAAGACAGGGATGCCCCTGGTCTCCGACGTAGGGTATCCCACCCCGGGGTCCTTCGGGACTTGGGGAAGCGAGCGAGGCCTCGAGGTGGTCACATACGAGCTCCCGCTGACACACACGGATGCCGTGGTCCGGGATCACGTGCCCGTGTTGGTGGAGCTTCTCTCCGGAGGTACCCCGTGGTCCTGAACTACATCTGGATCGCGTTTTTCCTGATCTCCCTGGTGGTAGGTGCGGTTCGTCTCGTCTTCCTGCACGACACTGAGATCTTCACCTCCATGGTGAACAGCACCTTCGAGATGGCCTCTGTGGCCGTGGAGATCTGTATCGGCCTCATCGGGGTCCTCACCCTCTGGTTGGGGCTGATGAAAGTCGGGGAGAAGGGTGGAGCGGTGAGTCTTCTTGCGAGGGGAGTGAGGCCCTTCTTCAACAAGCTGTTCCCGGAGGTTCCCAAGAACCACCCGGTCCATGGATCCATCATCATGAACTTCGCCGCCAACATGCTCGGGTTGGACAATGCGGCGACGCCCCTCGGGCTGAAGGCCATGCAAGAGCTTCAGGAGTTGAATCCCGAAAAGGATACGGCCTCCAACGCCCAGATCATGTTCCTGGTTCTCAATACCTCCGGCCTGACGGTCATTCCCATCAGCATCATGGTCTATCGGGCGCAGATGGGTGCCGCCAATCCGTCGGACATCTTCCTCCCGATCCTTCTGACGACCTTCTTCTCCACCCTCGCGGGTCTGATCGCGGTATCTCTGGTCCAGAGAATCAACCTGGTGGACAGGACCGTCCTGGCATACCTCGTTGGCCTGACGGGTCTGGTGGGCGCCACTATCGTCTACTTCTCCCGCCTTCCTCAGGAGCAGGTCGAGACGGTCTCCAACGTCGTGGCCAACGTGATTCTCTTCGGGATCATCTCCGGGTTCATCTCGTTGGCCATGATCCGCCGGGTGAACGTCTACGATGCGTTCATCGAAGGGGCCAAGGAGGGCTTCTCGGTGGTCATCAAGATCATCCCCTACCTGGTCGCCATCCTGGTGGCTATCGGTGTGTTCCGTGCCTCCGGCGCCATGGACTTCCTCGTGGCCGGAATCGGGGAGGGGTTCGCTCTTGTGGGGATGAATACGGACTTCATCGAGGCCCTACCCACCGCCCTCATGAAACCGTTGAGCGGCAGCGGCGCACGGGGCATGATGGTCGACGCCATGCAGACCTACGGAGCCGACTCGTTCGTCGGGCGGTTGGCCTGTACGTTCCAGGGGGCGACGGACACGACCTTCTACGTCATTGCCCTCTACTTCGGCTCCGTGGGGGTGAGGAAGACCCGCCATGCGGTGCCGGCAGGGCTTTTCGCCGACTTCGTCTCCATCGTAGCCGGGATCTTCATCGCCTATCTCTTCTTCCATTAAGGAAGGTTGGCTCCGCCTGTGCATGCCTTCCTGAACGCCCTGGGTCAGGTGCCCACCGGCAGGAGTCCACCATGAAGGCTCACCGACGGATCATCCTCCGGGAAGTCGCGACCGCGGCCGGTCTCTTCACCGCCACCTGGTATTTGTTCTATCTCGCGGGAGTTTGGACCACCCTGGATTACTTCGAGGAAGGGCCGTTCCTCGATTATGTCACCGGCCCGGCCATCCACGCCGAGATGCTCGTATCAGGACTGGGCCTCGGCGCGATCCTGGGGCTGGTCGGTCATATCTTCGAAGGCACGGACCTCCGCTTGAGGCCCTTTGGACAGATCATCCTTATCAAGAGCTCGTTGTATGTCCTTGGGCTCCTCGTGGTGGCCGTGGTCATGAATCTCCTGTTCCTGAGCTTCTTCTTCTCATGGGAAGAGTTGGTGGCTGTGTGGGGCATCATGTCCCCCAGGCTCCTGGCGGGGCTCACCGGTTGGGCCGTCTTCAGCATCGTGGGCGTGAACTTTCTCATGGAAGTCCGCAGGAAGATGGGCCCTGGAAAACTCTGGGCCCTTCTGACCGGTCGATATCACCGCCCTCGGGACGAGCACCGGGTGTTCCTCTTCCTGGATATGAAAGGGTCCACGACGATCACCGAGACGCTTGGCCATTCCCGGTACAGCGAGTTCCTCAGGCAGGTATACCACGACCTTACCGAGATCGTCCTGGGGCACGAAGCCGAGATCTACCAATACGTTGGAGACGAAGTGGTCCTCACCTGGCCCGCCCGGCGCTCGGGGTCAGGGCGAAGGAGCCTCCAGGCGTTTTTCGCCTTTCGGAAGAAGCTCCGGGAGAAGAGGGATTGGTACGAGGGAACATTCGGCGTTGTGCCCGAGTTTCGGGGCGGCGTTGAGGTAGGTCAGGTAACTGCCACGGAGGTCGGGGACATCAAGCGGGATATTGCGTTCCACGGAGACCCTCTGAACACCGCGGCCCGGCTGTTGGAGTTGTGCCGAGAGTATGAGCAACCGGTGCTGGTGTCTGGGAAGATCCACGCCGATATCTCCGGGGATGAAACCCTGGCCACAGAGCTCCGAGGCGAGGTAACGCTTCGTGGAAAGAAGGAGCCGGTGGCAGTGTACGGAGTGAGCCCCGCAGCCTGAGCTGGGTCCTCTACCCGAATCCAGGACACTCGGTATAGTTGCCCAGGACGGTGAGCTCCGGGGCCAAACGTCCCAAGTCCGCCAGGCATTCCACCAGGTCTCCTTCAGCATCTCCCCGAACGTCGGCGAAGAACCGGTACTCCCACGGCCTTCCAGGAATCGGGCGGGATTCCAGCTTGGTCAGGTCAACACCTCGCTCGGCAAAGACTCCGAGAGCCTTGTGAAGGGAGCCGGGCTCATGGGGAACGACGAACGCCAGGCTGGTCTTGGGGTTTGGGTGGGGGCCCGGGGCGGGGGCGGAAGAAACGGCGAAGAAGCGGGTGTAGTTCTCGGGATCGTCCTCGATCTCCTTCACCAGGACCCGCGCACCGTAGATTCGGGCGGCCAGGTCCGAGCCGATGGCTGCGTCGTATGCTCCCTCCCCCGACATGAGGTCCCGAATGCTTCCGGCGGTGTCGTACACGGCCACCGGCTTCACCTCCGGGTACTCGCGGAAGAAGGACTGACATTGTTGGAGCGCCACGGGATGGGATGCGGCTGCGCGGATCTCGGATAGGGCCTTCCCGGGAGGCGCCACCAGACACAGGCGAATCCGCACCCTGGTTTCCGCCACGACGTGAAGGGAATGGCGGAGGGTCCGGTCCAGGTTCCCCTGGACCGAGCCGGCGAGAGTGTTCTCCACCGGTACGACTGCGTGGTGTGCTCGGCCGCTGACCACCGCCTGGAATAGCTCATCGAAGGTCCGAGTCAGATGGAGGTCGTAGTCCCCTCCGTATAGCTGCTCCACGGCGGTGTGACTGAACGCACCAGGCTCGCCCTGGATGGCCACTGCTACTCTCTCCCCACCGGTAGGGGTTTGCAGAGGCTGTCGGGCTTCGGTGTGGGGATTCGTCATCTCTCGGCCACCTTCTTCACTGGATTGGTTGGCGTCGCCGACCGGGAACGATCGGGCTTCTCAACGACCTGAGGTCCTTCCGAGCCCTCCAGCCTCGGGAAAGCATCCAAGAGAACCCCGGCGGGCGCCGGGGTGGGTGACTGGCCATTGATCAGGACCGCTCGAATCTACGTCCTGCGGGCCTCCGGCTTCGTCCCCGGCGAGGTCGCTGGGAAGAAGAGAGTAAATCGAAGGCCGTTGGCGAAGATTCGGTCGATCATGGTCGGGAGGATGTCGGAGACTCCAGGTAGCGTCAACCTTCCAACAGAGGATGAGATCGGCCGCGCCGAGGGGAAGGAGGCATTCTCCGAGCGAGGATTGCGCTCGAACCCAGGGGGCCCGAAGATGCGAGGGACCGGACCTCGGCCATGAAAGGAAACTCCGTGAACCCTCGAAGCGCTGTCGATTCCAGGCGTTCCCATGTGGGACGATTCCCTCTCCCTCTCCCCCGGGCCCTGGCCCTCGGCGGATCCGTACTCATACCGACCCTCATGGCGGCCTGCGGGGGAGCGGACGGGGGGGGCGGCTCTCTGGAGCAGGGTCCGGAGGGCCCCGACGCCTTCGTTGCGGCAGACTCGGCTTCCGTGATGGAGGAGCTCCGGTTCCTGTCCTCCGACTCCCTGGAAGGCCGACGAACCGGGGAGCCCGGGAATGCCCTTGCCCAGGAGTTCATCCTGGCCGGCTTTCGGGAAGCCGGGCTTCTGGAGCCCGAGGCCGGCTTCTCCAAGCCGTTCGAGTTCCGGGGCCGGCGGGACACCACGTCCGTGATGCGGGGGGCCAACGTTGTAGGCTACGTGCCGGGGACGGACCCGGGGTTGGGAGCGATGGTTCTGACCGCTCACTTCGACCACCTGGGAATCCGAAATGGCGAGGTCTACAACGGGGCCGACGACAATGCCTCCGGGACCGTGGCCCTCCTGTCCATTGCCCGTTACCTCGTCCGGAACCCACTCCGCCATACCGTGGTGTTCGCGGCCCTGGACGGGGAAGAAATGGGGCTGAGGGGCGCCCGGGCATTCGTGGAAGCCGGGTGGCCCGAGGCCATACGGATCAACGTAAACCTCGACATGCTCGCTCGGAGTGACTCCGTTCTGGTGGCAGCCGGTACCTACCATTACCCCTTCCTTCGGCCGATCCTCGAGACCGTCGAACCCAGATCTCCCGTGGTCCTGAGTTTCACCCACGACCGGCCCGATGTCGAAGGCGTCGACGACTGGACGGGGTCCTCGGACCATCGAGCCTTCCATGAGGAGGGCATTCCTTTCGTCTATTTCGGTGTGGAAGATCATCCCGATTACCACCGCCCCACGGACGACTTCGAACGTGTGGATCCGAATTTTTTCCTCAACGCGGTGCGCACCGTTCTTGCCGCCGTGGTGGCGTTGGACGAAACTCTGGCCGAGGAGCCATACGGGGACCCCATGGACTCGGTGGCGGCCGGCTCCGATTAGGGAGGGTGGGGCTGGGGACGACCCCCCTTTTCCCCTCGGGGCGTTGGCTGGTGGTAGGGGCTGGACGAAGGGCGGAAAGGGTGTGATCGTCCTTTGGTTGAAGCGTGTGAGACGGGAGAGAGCTCAGTGATTGTATCCGTTCCCCAAGACGACCAGCGGGAGATCTGGTACGCCAATCGACTCCTGGTGCTGCTGCACCCCAAGGAGCCTTTCCAGCTGTGGGCTCAGCAGTTCCGTGAGCCCGGGGAGGGCGTGGAGGAGTTGAGGGCGGCTGTGGAGAACCCGGTCCCCTTCATGGTCCCGCTTCTCGATGAGCCCGAGACCACATGGGATTGGGTTCGGGACAATCACGCCCTCCTATTCGATACCGCGCTTTGGAGTTGGGCTCCGGATCGCACCAGTTGGCCGGAGGACCGATCCCTGGAAACCTTCGAAGACTGGTTCGAAGTCGAGGTCCTGGGGGCGCCCTGGGATATCGTGGCCGAGCCCCTCCACAGCACTCCCCCCCCCAGAGAGGAAGGGGAGTGGGACTGATGGGCTCAGCCCCCCGGCCGTAGAAGGGTCCTGATCCTGCTCGTGTCCGGCGGAACGGTATCCGGGCGGAGGGAATCTCCTACCAGGGAGTCCAACGGAACGGGCTCGAGGGGGGTGGTTCCGGCGGTCGCCGTATCCGGTTGAAGGGTGTCCGGCGGGACGGTATCGGGACGTAGCGAATCCCCCCTCAGGGTGTCCGGAGAGGGATTCGTGACTGGGGCCCTGGGTTGGAGAAGGTTCCGGAGCATTCCGGCGGCCTGGTCCTGGAGCCGATTCCTCTGCTCCTGGATCTGCCTCTGCGCCTCGGCTTGAGCCTGCTCCGTCACACCCTCTGCCACTGTCCGGACGGCAGCCGCAGGATCTGCGCGAAGCTCCGGGGCAAGGAGAGTTCCCGCGATGTGGACGACGGCCTGGATGAAACCCGGCCGGTCGGGGAGCCTCCCGGCCAACGGGTCGGTGATTCCCAGGTTGTCCAGGGCATGGGATCCCAACTGTTCCGAATCGAGGACGAACACCGAGAGGAGGTCCAGTCCCCCGTCCAGCCCGATGCTTCCGTTCACACGGGGATCCCCCGGCGCCCCCGTGATTGTGCCCTCCCCCAGTCGAACCTGCCCCTCACTGATGAAGAACGAAGAGGACCAGCTCTCCACCGCCGGGGAGCGGAACCCCTCCAGGCCCATGAATGAGGAGATGGACGCGGTGAGGGGGATGGAGTTCACGCCGCCGTCGGTGAGCGCGAAGCTTCCTGAGCCCACCAGGGATGGGCCCTCCGGAAGGAGAAGACCATCCAGGAACCCGATGAGGTCCAGGCTCATTGACAGGCGGCCGCGGATGGCTCCCCCGAGGGGGGAGTTGGCGGCGAGAAACTCACTCGCGTCGAGCTCCTGAACCTGGACGTTCATGTTGAAGGGCTCTCGGTCCAACCGGCCCAGGGTCATGTTCATATTGGTACTGATATCCCCGCCGAACCGCTTCATCCGAGCGTCGTTCACCCGGACGAAGGAGGGCCCGAACTCCACTTGGGCCCGAAGGTCCTGCACCATGCCTCGTGAATACACCAGCGTGTCGAAGGCCACCTGGAGCGATCCAGCGATGGGGAGGGAATCAGGTCTCGACAAACGAAGTTCCCGGGCTGCTTCTTCGGGGGTCCGGCCTGCCACCGTGCGCCCGCCAACCTTCGCGAACGCTACCTTCCCGTAGGTGAGGGCGGAGTCCGCTGGAGGTCTGGTGCTCACTGCGACCAGGTCCAGCCGGGGCCCCCGGACACTTCCCCTGACCAGAACGGCTCTCCCGGGAAGACCGTAGCTCATGAAGCTCCGAACCTCACCGGTCACCGTTATCTGGTCTTCGTCAAGGGTGACCGGGAGCGCTTGGAAGCTCCCGCCCGTCCCGTCCAAGGAGATCCGCCCCATGGCCAACCCCACCGGCACGCCCACGTCCGGGTGGGTGACGACGACATCTGCCGGAGCCAGGTCCCCCCAGAACCGGAAGGATCGGAGGTTGTCGACGGAGCCGTTCCCCCGGAGCTGAGTGTCCAGCCGACCCACGGCTGTGACCCCGTCCGGAAGGCTCACGACCTTCTCGACCAACCCCAGGTCAGGGTTTCCCCGCAGTTGGAACTCGAGGGCCCTTTGCCCTCCCGTGGCGCCGGTCCCCTCCAGGGAGAACGGTCCATCCAGGACCTCGCCGTTCAGACTGAACCTGACCGCTCCTCCTCTGGCGATGCCAACCTCAGCGGCGAGATCCTGGGCAACCAGGGTTCCGTCGTCCGCCACCAACCCGCCCTGGGACAGGGTCACCGTGCCCGAAACCTCCGGTTTGGAGCCCGGACCGAGGGAACCCTCAACGCGGACGTCGGAGTTCACAGTGCCCACGGCTTCTCCCGGGACCTGGAGGTCCAGCTGGGAGGAGAGGAAGGCCAGAATCCCGGCCAGCGGGGTCCGCTCACCCGAAAGGGTCAGGTCCACTGTCCTGGTGGGCTCCTTCAACGCCTCGATGGTTCCGGCCAGGGTCAGAAATACGGGTTCGACTCCCACGGATCCGCTTCGGATCTCCAGCCTCTCGAAGGTCGGGCCGGCCTCCAGGTCGAAGGTGAGGGCGAGGGGCAGGCTCATTGGACCCGTCGATGGACGGGCCTCCGCTGCATCGATCCTGGGAGCGCCGCCCGCAGAGGCGTCACGTCCCGCCACTGTCACCGTGGCCTCCGAATCCCCCTGGAAGAGCCATGGCCCCATACTCTCCCGGCGGACGCCGGCATTGACCTTCAGATCCTCCACCTCGATGGACGTGGAGTCATCCAGGTTCTCGAAGTGGAGGGTCCCTCCGGAGATACGGATGCCCTTGAGGTCCAGCCCGAAAGACTCGGCGAAGGTGGCGTCCAGGGAATCGGGTTCGACCTCTGAGGGCTGAGTGGAAAAATCCCCGAAGTTGGATCGACCCTCCGAAGAAACCCTCAGGTCCGCCGAAGGGTTCTCAAGTACCAGGCGAGCGATCTGGACCTCCCGCCTGAAGAGGGGAATCAATCGGGCCTGGAACTCCAGGGACTCCACCCGGGCCAGGAAGGGCGCGAGGCCCGTGGGGTCCGCCACAGTGACATCCCTCAACCGAACGCCCAGGGGGAACAGGCCAACCTCGACGCCACCCACTTCCACCTCCCTGACCAGCGCAGCCTCCAGCCTGGGTTCCAGCCGGGTGGCGAGAGCCTCCGGATCGAGATACCGGCTCAAGAAAAGCGTGACGCCCACGAACAAGACTGCGACCGCGGCTCCCAGGAAGAGGAGTCGCCGGCCCCAACGGGCCTGACCTGGTCTGGAGGAGGAACCGCCCACAGTGAAAACCCCCAATAGGTGTGAACTAAAGAGAACCCATTCCTCTATACCCAATAAGCTGGAAAAGGGAGCCAATCTGCAAGTTTCGGCAACTTTCTCCCCGTCGTCCCCGTAGGGGTATACCAACTCTGTTTAACCTGGTTGGGGAACCTTCATGTCCACCGTCCTCGAAGAAATCCGCTTCGCGTTTCGAAGCTTGAAGCAATCGCCGATCCTCTCCGTTGTCGCCATCCTGACTCTGGGCCTGGGGATCGGAATGAACGCGCTCATGTTCAGTCTGGTCTATGGGGCGCTGTATCGCGGCCTTCCGTTTCCGGAGGAGGACAGGATCGTTCGAGTGAGTTGGATCGATCCCTCCGCACCCAATGCCTGGTTGAACATCTCGGTACGAGACTACGCCGACCTCAACGCCCAACAGACCACGATCCAGGATTTGGCCGGGCTCTATACCGGGACGGTCAACCTCTCGGGGATCGACCGCCCGATCCGATACGATGGCGTATTCATGACCCCCAACGGCTTCGAGTCCCTCGGGGTCCAGCCGGTACTTGGGCGAAGCTTCATACCGGAAGAGGGGCTGCCAGGAGCACCTCTCTCCATCATCCTCGGACACCACGTCTGGGAGGACACGTTCGGATCCGACCCGGGGGTGCTGGGCAGGGTCATCCGAGTCAACGGCGAAGAGGCGACCGTCGTGGGGGTCATGGAAGCCGGGTTCAGATTTCCCGACGTCCAGGACGTATGGGTCCCCTTCCGCGTGAACCCCCTCGAGTTCGAGCCCGAGGAAGGCCAGTACCTGCAGGTGTATGGGCGCTTGGCAGACGGTGTCGCCATGGAACAGGCGGTCACTGAGTTCACCGGCCTGGCGGAGCGGTATGCTCGGGTCCGTCCGGAGACCAACCAACAGCTTTCCATGAGGATCGAGAGGTTCTCTGAGACCCCGACGGACATGAAGCTGGTCTTTCTGACGCTCCTGGCCACCGTGATCCTTGTCCTCCTGGTGGCCTGCACAAACGTGGCGAACCTGCTCCTGGCGAGGGCCGCGGGCCGGACCCGGGAATTGGCCGTCAACATCGCGCTCGGGGCCAGCCGGGCCAGGGTCATGGTGAAGCTGGTGGCGGAGGCCCTGGTACTGGTGAGCGCCGGCGCCCTTCTAGGCGTGGGACTCGGGTGGCTGGGCCTTCGACTGACCTTCCAGCTCGCCGTTACCAGCCCTCCCCCCTTCTGGTTCGTCTTCAAGATCGATACGCCAGTCCTCCTCTTCGTGGTGGCAGCCAGCGCCCTCGCAGCCCTGGTCGCCGGGGTGGTGCCGGGCCTCCGCGTCACGGGCACGAGGGTCAGCGCGATTCTGAAGGATGAGGGTCGCGGATCCTCGTCCCTGAAGGTGGGGCGTCTGAGCCGACTCCTCGTGATCTCTGAGCTGGCTTTCTCGGTGGCCCTGCTCGTGTCTGCCGGGCTCCTGGTGAAGGGGATGGTGAGGATGAGGAACCTGGACCAGGGGATTTTCCAGGAGGAAGTTTTCACTGCCAGGGTTGGCCTCTTCGAGACCGATTTCCCTGAAAGCGCCCAGCGAAGGCAGTTCTTCGTCGATCTACAGGAACGGCTCAGGAATCGACCTGAAATCTCAGCGGCGTCCCTGACTACGGTTCTGCCGGGCTTCACGGCGCCCAGGACCCCGGTGGGCATCCAGGGGGCGGCGTACGCCGAGGACCGGGATTACCCCAGAGTAGGTTACGGTTGGGTATCCCCCGGACTGTTCGAGACCTTCGGCGTGGAGATCCTTTCGGGGCGGGATTTCACCGCTCAGGATGGGCCCGACTCGGACCCGGTGGCCATCGTAAACCAGAGCTTTGCCCAACGCATCTTCCCCGGAGAGGACCCCCTCGGGCGGCAGTTCCGGTCGGGTACCGCCGATGCTGATGGTCCCTGGCGGACCGTCGTAGGCGTGGTCCCGGACCTCTACATGGAGGGACTCATGGGGCGGGTCCAGTATCACCCCTCTGGCTACTACATCCCCGCCTCCCAGGGCGACCTCCGGTTCATGAGCATCGTGGTCCAGGGCCGTGGGAGCCCACAGGCCTTGGGTCGGATCCTCCAGGAGGAGGTGAAGATCCTCCATGCCGACACCCCTCTGTACTTCATGAGAACCATGGCCCGGGCCCTCCGGGAGGAGATCTGGTACGTGGATCTCTTCGGGGGACTCTTCGCGGTCTTCGGTGGATTGGCCCTCCTTCTCGCGGCTGCCGGGTTGTATGCCGTCATGGCCACCAGCGTCGCCCAGCGCACCCGGGAGGTGGGCATCCGCATGGCCCTCGGGGCTCCCGCCACGAATGTCCTCCGAATGGTAATGAGGCAGGGGACGTTTCAGATGATGGTCGGCCTGTTGCTGGGGCTGGTTCTGGCGGGCGTCGTTTCCCGTGGGCTGGAGTCCATGCTCTTCGGCGTGGAGCCCTGGGATCCGGTCGTGTTCCTGATCATCTCAGGGGTCATGTTGCTCAGCGGGATGACTGCCTCCCTCATTCCTGCCAGGCGGGCCACCCGGGTGGATCCGGTCGAGGCCTTGAGGGCGGAATAGCCGATGGCTGGGGGCGGTCGCGGTATGCGGCCGGCCTCCGTACCTTCTCCGGTGCACCTCAGCCACCGGAGCCTCCTATGCGAAATCCCCTCGGTCCCGTACGGAAATTCGTCTTCGACATCGTCCTCGTGACGCTGCCGATTCTGCTCTTCGCGCCCTCTGCCTGTTCCCCCCCGGACGCTCCATCTGGGCCACAGGACCTCTCCGGTCGGGAGCTCATGGCCTACGTGGTGGCCCGAGGAGACTCCCTGGAGCTACCTGGCGAATGGACCCCTCCCCCGGGAGACGCCCTGGAGCACTCCACGGCCGGCTTCGCCAAGATCCTCTGCTCCGCAGTCTTCCTCACGGGGCTGGATCCGGCCGACGCGGCGGAGAACGTGGGGTATTTCACCAGCCCGTATGAGGATCGGGCCCATGTGACGGACACCGTGGTGGATTATGACCGGGAGGAGGTCCGCCTCACCCTCCCGACCGGTGTCGTCCGAGTGGCGAAGCGATATGGAAGCCAGGGGTGTGTGGCCCGCCCCATCGGAGAAGACTCGGTCTTCTTCACTCCATCTATCGTGGAGCCGAACCTCCCGGATGCGGCCACGACGGACTGGCCCATGGGAGACCGGATTCCCGACGAGGCGTGGCCGTCAGCGGTGGACTCGGCGCTCTTCGCCCAGGCGATGGAAGAGGGGTTTGGTCCACCGGAAGCCATGACTCTGGCCCTCCTGGTGACCTACAAGGGGCGGATCCTGGGAGAGCGGTACGGAGAGGGGATCGGAATCCACACCCCTCTGGAAAGCTGGTCCATGGGGAAGAGCCTCACAGGGGCTCAGATCGGAGTCCTGATCCAACAGGGGGCCTACGGCCTTTGGCAATCAGCTCCGATTCCGGAGTGGCAGACGCCGGGTGATCCCCGCCAGGGGATCCGTATCGGCGACATCATGCGGATGTCGTCCGGACTCAGGATCAAGGCACCCCAGGATCCGGACTTCGATCCGGAGATGGGGTACCCGGATCATCTCTATTTCTACACGGGGACGGTGAACTCCTTCCAATGGGCCGCCACCCGGCCCCAGCAGTGGCCCCCCAGCACTGTCGGCCGTTACCGGAACTCCGATCCCGTCCTCGGCAACTACCTCATTCGTTTGGCGGTGGAGGGGCGGGGGGAGGATTATCACTCCTTCGCGCAACGGAACCTCTTCGACAAGATCGGGATCCGGGATGCGGTCCTGGAGACGGACCCCTACGGGAACAACCTCACGCAGGGGTACGAGTATCTCCCGGCTCGGGACTGGGCTCGACTGGCCAACCTCTACCTCCAGGACGGAGCGTGGGATGGGGAGCGGATCCTTCCCGAGGGCTACGTGGAATACGCGAACACACTCGCTCCGCCCTGGGTGGCGGACGGCCGCCCCCAGTACGGCGGGGCGTTCATGTGGGTGAACGGGAACGAATCCCTCCCGATTCCCGCCGATGCCATGGCCATGCGGGGTGCCGGTGGGCAGAGCACGACCATGATTCCATCCCATGGCCTGGTGATCGTTCGCCTTGGCAAGTACAAGGGATCCGGTGCCGGGGGGAGGGCGTTGCGGAGGGCCATGGAGCTCCTCATGGAGGCGGTTCCGGCCGTGGAATAACGCCGACCTCCTGAGGCCAGGGCGATAGGGGGCCCCCTTGTGCAGACATTCCCCGGCAGCCGGGGGAACGAATCACGTTCGACCCGCGATTCGAGGGGTGGGCGCGGCCCCTCTCGGGGATCGTTTGCCCCGTTCCGGGGTGACCTTATCAGCCACGATGAGGTCGGGCGCGGCAGTCGGCCAGCCGCTCCGGGCCCTCCCCTCCCTCAGCCACTGAATACGGACCTCACCTCGCATGCCCCGAAGATTTCCGGACTACCAGCGGTTCTTCGCAGAGTTGAAGCGCCGCCGCGTCTTCCATGTGATGGCGTGGTACGGCGCATTGGCGTTCGCCGGTATCGAGGCCGTGGACCTGGTCTTTCCCCGCCTCTCTCTCCCGGACTGGACCATCACGCTGGTGGTGTGGGTTGCCCTCCTGGGATTTCCTGCGGCCGCTGCACTCGCGTGGGTCTACGATCTGACGGCGGAGGGGTTGCATCGGACGGAGGAGGCCGCACCCGGAGAACTGAGCTATATAATCGCCGCACCGCCCTCGAAGCGGTGGCCGTCGGGGGTGCTGGCGCTCATGGGTGTCATCGCCCTTCTGGCCGGGGCCTGGTATGGGGGTCGCATTTCGCTGGGGGGCGGGATGGGGGAGCCGGGTCCGTTGCCGGCGTCCGAGTCCATCGCGGTTCTCCCCTTTCTCGATCTGAGCCAGTCCGGAGATCAGGAGTACTTTTCAGACGGAATCGCCGAAGAATTGTTGAACCTCCTGGCGAGGATTCCGGAGCTTCGGGTTGCGGCCCGGACATCTTCCTTCTCCTTCAAGGGTCAGAGTGTCGGGATTCCGGAGATCGCCCGGCGCCTGAACGTCGCCCATGTCCTGGAGGGATCGGTTCGAAAAGCCGGAAATCAGGTCCGTGTGACGGCACAGCTGATCCGGGCCGACGATGGATTTCAGGTCTGGTCGGATACGTGGGACCGTACGCTGGAGGACATTTTCGTCATCCAGGACGAGATCGCTGCCGAGGTCGTCGGTCAGATGAGAGTCACCCTCCTCGAGGATCCGCCTCCGGTCCAGCAGACCGACGCCGGTGCCTACGCCCTCTATCTCCAAGCCCGCCAATTGGGTCGGATGGGTACGGCGGATGGTTGGAGAGAGTCGAACGGGCTCCTCCATGAGGCCCTGGAGATCGATCCCGCGTACGCCCCGGCTTGGACGGAGCTCGCCCGAAACTACACGAACCAGGCAGGAACCGGCCAACGGCCGCTTGAGGCGGGCTTTGGGCTGGCCCGGGAAGCGGCGGAACGTGCGCTGGAGATCGATCCCCGTTTCGCGCCGGCTCACGCCGCCCTGGCTCAGGTTGCCATGAATTTCGACGGCGATCTGACGGCGGCCGCAGCCGATCTGGAACGGGCCCTTGAATTGGATCCGACCAACCCTGACATCCTCGGTACCGCTGCTTCCTTCGCACAGAACCTGGGTCGGATCGAGTCGGCGATTCCCCTGAAGGAATACGTTCTCGCCCGGGACCCGGTGAACGTCCGGGATCACTACAACCTCGGGATTTCGTACCTGCTGGCCGGACGCTATGGCGAAGCCATCGCCCCGTTCCAGGCGGCACTCCGTCTGAGTCCGGGGCTTATCGGCGCCCATTCCTTTATCGGGTTGGCCCACCTGTTCTCAGGTGATGCTGCCTCCGCCCTGGAGGAATTCTCCGAGGAGTCGGACGACGAGTACCGGGTGAAAGGGTCGGCCCTGGCCCTCTTTGCCTTGGGACGGCTTCGGGAGCACGAAGCGGCCCTTCAGGAATTGCGGGAGCGGTGGGGCGGACAATGGCCCTCGGAGGTGGCGCAGGTCTACGCTTGGACCGGAAAGCCGGATCAGGCTTTCGAGTGGCTGGAAAGAGCCGTTTCTCAGAATGAGGACGGAGTCACCCAGCAGTTCCTCTGGCCTTATTACGCGTCCCTTCATGGTGATCCCCGCTGGAGTGCCTTCCGGGAGCGTACGGGTACCTCGGAGAGACAGCTGGCCACCATCCAATTCGAGGTGAAGGTGCCTCGATAGGGGTGACCTTCCCTAGGACCAACCGGCTGGAATACTCCCGGGAGATGGGGGCTCCGGGTTCAACATCTCACCGCCGCTGGTCGGTGTTCCAGAGTGTGACAGGCTGGACGTTACACCACCCTCGAGGCTAGAATCCCTCGTCAAACACCAAACCGAGGAGTCACCATGCGAAGGCTCGTGATTTTGAGTCTGGTGGCCGGGACGTTCTTGCTGGGTAGACCGGTAGAGTCCGGCGCCCAGGTAGAACAGAATTTCCTGGCCGTGGGCGAGATGGCCCCGGACTTCCAGTTCACCGGCGCCACCCGGCATGGCGTCATCGCCGAAACCCTGAACCTCAGCGACTATCGCGGCGAGACCGTCGTCCTGGCCTTTTTCTTCCGTGCCAGGACGCGCGGCTGAACAGTCCAAATGCAAGCGTACCGTGATCAGTACGCACGTGTTTTTCGGAACGGACAGGATGTGATTCTCATCGGGATGTCCAACGACTCTGCTGAGGAGTTGGCGGCCTGGGCCAAAGATGATGACTTCCAGTTTCTCTTCGGCAGTGATCCGACCAGCGCCGGGTTCGCCGCCCTGGGTGGCACCCCCCGGGAGAGCGGCTCGGTGGGAAGTCGGGCGGTGATCGTAGTGGATCCGGAGGGTCGCATCGCCGAGGTGATCCCCCAGTTCAATCAGGTCGATCCGGCCGCCTATGACCAGCTGAAAGCGGCCATCGACCGGGTTACGCCGGATCCGGAAGAGGGGGGCTAGAAAGCCGCTGACGGGCTTGGACAACCCAAACGGCGTCGGCCCCGGGGACTCCAGCGCCCCGGGCCAACGCATTTTCCAGGCATCCTCCACCCCTCGATCTTCGCTGCCGGAACGGCCCTCCGCGGCGTTACCGGTTCCCCAGGACCCTCTCCACGGCCCCAACCAGGTCCTGTGTCCCGCCAGTGCCTGTGTAGGCCACTTTGCCATCTCGATCCAGGACCAGGACCACCGATGTGCCGGGCACCTTGTATGCTCGGACCGCCGCTCCCTCCCCATCCCAGAGGTAGGGGTACGTCGCCCCGTGCTCGGCGACATGGCGCTTTACCCGCCGCTGAGATTGGGACACGGCCACCGCCACTACGACAACGTTGACCTCTTCCCCGAAGGTTGCATGCACCCGATCGATCTCGGGTTGAAGCTCCTCACACTCGTGGCACCAGGAGGCCCAGAACTCGATGAGGGTGGGCTTTCCGTCCTCGATCAGGTCCAGGATCTGGACCGGGTTCCCATCCAGGTCTTCCATCGTGGCTTGGGGAGCCTGCGTTCCCAGAGGAAGTGCCACTTCCTGGGCCCCCAGAACCATGGAATACAGGGCCATGGCCAAGGTGACCCCGGCGGTCAGGATCAGAGGTTTGGCCCGCCGAAGGCCGGGGCGCGTCAGGGTACGCCTAGAGATCGAAGTCTTCACAGGTTGTATCCCGCCTTTACGAAGTAGTACTGGGCCACGGCGATCATCAGGATTCCCGCCGCCCGCTTCATCCACACCAGCCACTTCCCCGACTTGGGAAGGGCTGCCAGGGCTCCGGAGAACAGCCCCACGACCACCAGGATGGCCGTCATCCCCAGGGAGAACGCGAAGAGGTAGAAGAACCCCATCACCCCCGCCTGGCTCGCCGCCACCCAGGTGAGGACCACGGCGAACGCCGGAGCCCCGCAAGGCGCTGCGACAACTCCCGAAGTCGCGCCGAGAACGAGCACGGCACCGTAGGAACCTCCGTCCCGACTCGCGGTCCAGCCCATGAGCCGCCGAGGGACCGGCAGCGGAATCACGTCCAACATGAAAAGCGAAAAGAGCAGCAAAAGGTTCCCAATGCCCAGCAGGGCCCAGGGGCTGGCACTAACCGTCCCGAAGAGGGTGCCCGACAGTCCCGCCAGCAGTCCCAGAGACGCATACAGTGACGCCATCCCCACCACGTAGGTGAGGGTGAGACCCAGGGTCCGGAGCTTTGTCTGATCCTCCCTCGCCGTGCCGGTGATCACGGAGACGGTGATGGGGATCATTGGATAAATGCAGGGCGTGAGGCTGGTGAGGACCCCGGCGCCGAACAGGGCGGCGACAGCCAGAAGAGGACTCCCGGAAAGGGTTTCCGAGAGGCCCGATGGCGCGGCTGCCTGAAGGAACCCCAAAGGGCTCAGCGGAACGGTCATCAGATTCATCATGGCGCTTACTCAACCCCCTGGTAGGGTCGGGGGTTCCTGGTGGGTACGGTCCTGTCTCCCTCGGCTCGAGTCCTGCCCCTCGTCTCCAGAATGCGTGAGGGGCAGGCGCACGGTGAGGAGGAACAACAGTTGTAGGTGTCCAGTCCGGGGCGGAGTCGTTAGAATGGCGCCTCCGAGAAACGACAACTCAGAGGAACCGGCCTATTGTCTGATTTCTCCAGGGAACCGAAGAAAACAAGACTCCAAGGGTGGGTCAAACCCCTACTCACCCTCGTCTACTTCCTTTTCCTCCTCTACGTCTTCTTCTTCAGCATCGAGCTGATGAGTTCCGCCTTCAAGATGGCGGGGCGGGGTTTTGCGGAACAGCTCATCAATATGGTGTCCAACCCCGTGGCTGGGATGCTTCTGGGGTTCGTGGCCACAGGCATCATCCAGAGCTCCTCGACGACGACGACCATCGTGGTCGGGCTTGTGGCCTCGGGGGCTCTCACCATCGAGCTGGCGGTTCCGGTGGTCATGGGGGCCAACATCGGAACCACGACAACGAATACCCTGGTTTCCATGGGCCATGTGACCCGGCCTGCGGAGTTCCAGCGGGCCTTCGCCGCTTCGACTGTGCACGATTTCTTCAATGTTTTGGCGGCCGTCACCATATTGCCCATCGAGGTCATGTTCCACCCCGTACAACGCGTGGCCACTTTCCTTCAGAGTGTCTTTGCAGGGGCTGGAGGAATGAGCCTCGCGAGCCCGCTCAAGGCGATCCTTCATCCCCTGGCAAGCTTGGTCATGGAGTTCATCCCCTACATGCTCCCGCTGATTATCATCGCCCTGGCGCTTTTGTTCGTTGCCCTCCAGCAGATGATGAAGGTGATGCGGGGGGCTGTTCTGACCCGGCTGGAGAGTCTTTTCGACAGGGTCCTTTTCCGGAACGATGCCGCGAGCTTCGGGTTGGGCATGGTGACGACTGCCGCCGTGCAAAGCAGTTCAGCCACTACCTCGCTGGTGGTTCCCCTGGCCGGTACAGGGGTACTAACCCTCAAGCAGATCTTCCCCTTCACGTTGGGGGCGAACGTGGGGACCACCGTTACCGCCATCCTGGCCTCCTTTTCCACCGGGAGCCCAGCGGCGGTCACCGTGGCGTTGGCGCATTTGAGTTTCAACCTGATGGGGATCTCGATCTACTATCCTCTTTCGCGTCTTCCGATTTGGTTTGCTACGAAGGCGGGGGAGCTGGCAGCCCGCTCGCGGAAGAGCTCCGTCATGGTCATCTCGATCTATCTGGCTCTGATCGTCCTCCCCCTGATCTTCATCTTTGTGCTCTAAGGATCCCAGGAAGCCGAGTTCACTATGTGGAAAGACATTCTTACACTGTTCAGGGGTGGGGGGCTGGTACAGGAAGCCTTCGAAGAATCCCTTCATATGCTCGAGACCTCCCATGGGATGTTCACCGATGCGGTGGCGGCCCTCCACAAGGAAGGGGCTCTGGCGGACGACATCTACGAACGTGATCGGACCCTGAACAAGTTCGAGAGGCAGGTTCGGAGGAAGATCGTCACGCACCTCTCGGTCTCTTCGAAGCCCGACGTGAACATGGGGCTGGTCATCACGGCCATCGTCATCGATATCGAGCGGATCGGGGACTACGCCAAGAACATCTCCGAACTGGCCGTGGGGCTGGAGGAGCCCTTCGATGCCATGGAGTTGGACATGGAGGTGCGGCACCTGGAACGGTTGGTCGACGGGAACTTCGCCGACCTTCTGGTCGCTTTGGAAGAGTCAGATGAGAACAAGGCCAGGCGGATCCTGAAGCAGCATAAGGAAGTCTCCGAAACTGTGGAGAGGCATCTGAAGGCCCTCAGGGAGGGAGGGGCTCTGGCCGGTGACTCCGGCCGGGCGACCACGACGGCGCTCTATCTTCGATACCTGAAGCGAATGAGCGCCCACCTGAAGAACGTGGCCACCAGTGTGGTGAACCCCTTTCACCGCATCGGCTACCGGGAGAAAAGAAAGACAAGCTGAGCCGAGAACCCCGCGGAAGTGTTTGAAAGCCGGCCCTGAGGGTGACTCCCCCCCGGGCAGGTCTCCGTTCCCGGCCTCAGACCGTCAACCGGGAGATCCCCCTTCGGCGGCTCGGTACGCGTGGGATTCGGCCGAACCCCGGGGGAAGAAGAATGCCACCACCAATCCACCCATGGCCATGGTTGCCATGACCAGGTAGATGGTCCCTAGCCCCCCATCCAATGCCCGCACCAGGGGATCCAGCAGCTCGCTGGGGAAGGTGGCCCGCAGCGCGGGGTTCAACGCCACGTTGGGATCGACCTCAGCACCAACCTGGCCCCTGAGGTGCTCGTTCAGAACGGCGCCCAAGGCCGCCACCATGATGGCTCCGCCAATGGACCGGAAGAACTGAACCGAGCTGGTGGCCACCCCCCTGCGGTTCCACGGGACGGCGTTTTGGACGGCAAGAAGGTAGGGGGTGGAGGTGAACCCGAGCCCCATTCCCAGGAAGAACATCGCCACCATTACCGGGAGGCGTCCTGATCCTGGATCCGCGGCGGCCAGGAGGAGGCACCCCAGGATACCGAACCCCGCCCCGGCCAAGATGAAGGGCCGGTATCCGAAGCGCATCAAGAGCCACCCGGAGGTCGTGCTGGCAATGGGCCAACCGATGGACATGGGGGCCAGGGTCATGCCGGCGTCGATGGCCGTGCCCCCCAGCACCCCCTGGGTGAACATGGGTACGAAGGCGGCTGCGCAGTACATGAGGGTCCCCATGAGGACTCCTCCCAGGCTGGCAACGGCGATGACGCGGATCTTGAAGAGCTCCAGGGGGAGCATGGGTTCCGGGGCCCGGCCTTCCTGCCACAAGAACAAGAAGAGCCCACCGACCGAGAATCCGATCATTCCAAGGGTTCTCGGATCCATCCATCCCCAGAGGCCCGGCCCCTCGAGGAGGGCCAGCAGGAGAACCGCGATGGACATTGTGAGACTGGCGGTTCCCAGGTAATCGAGTGTGTGCTCCCGCCGTTCCCCTTCCTCCTTGAGGAACGCCCTCAGGAGGTAAACCGCGGCTATTCCGAAGGGGACGTTGATGTAAAACACCCACCGCCAGTCGAAGAAATCGGTGATCAGACCTCCGGCAGCAGGCCCCACCAGGCTCGATGTGGCCCATACGGCAGAGAAGACCCCCTGCATCTTCCCTCGCTCCTCCAGGGTGTAGATGTCTCCCACCAGGGTAATGGACACGGGCATGACCCCGCCGGCTCCCAACCCCTGGACGGCTCTGTAGAGGATGAGCTGGTTGAAGGAATGGGCTGTCCCGCAGAGGATGGAGCCAAGGAGGAAGAGGGAGATGGATACCGTGAAGATGAGTCGTCGGCCGAAGAGGTCCGCCAGCTTCCCGTACATGGGGACGGTAGTCGTGGCTGCCAGGAGGTAGGCGCTGAAGACCCAGCTGTAGCGGGACACGCCCCCCAGGTCCGCTACCACGGTGGGCATGGCCGTGCCCACGGCCGTGGCCTCAAGTGCAGCCAGGAACATCGCCAGGACCAGCCCGGCCGTTACGAGTCTTCGATTCCGTCCTGGTTCCACGGTCTCCTCGAGAAGGGTCGGGCACCGGCGGGCCCCACAGGAGGCAGCTGCCCGATTCCGGTTTGGCCCCGGAAAGCGCCGGAGGATTTAGCCCAGGAGCGAAGGAGGGGCAAGAAGGCAGGCCGATTTGCGGCGGGCCGGATCCGGCCCTATTCCTCCCAGGGCCGACACCCTGTCACTCGAGGTAGATCTACGTGGTCGCTGAAGACAGCCCGAAAGGGAAAGCCATCGGATTCGGGATCCCCGTCCTGATCGGAACAGCCCTCTGGTTCCTCCCGGCGCCCCCCGGCGTGGAGCCTGCCGGGATGCACCTGCTGGCCATCTTCGTGGCCACCATCGTCGGGATCATCTTGAAGCCTCTCCCCATGGGAGCGGTGGCCATGGTCGGAATCTGCGCCACCGCCATCACCAGCACCCTGACCATCAACCAGTCGCTGTCGGGCTTCGGGAACCGGGTCATCTGGCTCATCGTCCTGGCCTTCTTCATTTCCCGGGGGTTCATCAAGACCGGTCTGGGGAGCCGAATCGCCTACCATTTCATGGCCCTCCTCGGAAAGAAGAGCCTGGGCCTCGGCTACGGGTTGGTGGCCACCGATCTGGTCTTGGCTCCCGCCATCCCGTCCAACACGGCCAGGGCCGGCGGGGTCGTCTTTCCCATCCTCAGGTCCGTGGCCGAGGTCTACGGGAGCCGGCCCGGAAATGGCACGGCCAAGCGCATGGGCGCCTTCCTGACGGTGGCGGCCTTCCAGGGGACGGTCATCACCGGAGCGATGTTCCTCACCGGGATGGCGGCGAATCCACTTGCGGTCGAGCTGGCGGGTGCCCAGGGGGTGGAGATCAGCTGGGTGGGGTGGGCCGTTGCGGCGCTGGTTCCAGGAATCCTCAGCCTGATCCTGGTGCCATGGGTGATCTACCGCCTGTTCCCTCCTGAAATCCTGGAAACCCCTGAAGCCACGGATCTGGCCCGCCAGCACCTGAGGGAGTTGGGTCCCATGAGCCGGGCCGAGTGGGTCATGCTGGCCGCCTTCGTCCTCCTCCTGGCCCTCTGGATCCTGGCGGGGCCGCTCGGCGTCCACGTGACCACGACCGCGCTCCTGGGTCTGGTGCTTCTACTGATCACCGGGGTCCTCACCTGGAGCGACGTGCTCAGCGAGAAGGGGGCTTGGGACACCCTGGTCTGGTTCTCAGCCCTGGTGATGATGGCCTCCTTCCTCACCGAGCTGGGGCTCATCCCCTGGTTCAGCGAGACCGTCGGGCAGTGGTTTGGTGGGGTGGGGTGGGTGGGAGCTTTCCTTGGACTGTCCCTCATCTTCTTCTACTCCCACTACTTTTTCGCATCCAACACCGCTCATGTCAGCGCGATGTACGCGCCCTTCCTGGGTGTGGCCCTGGCGGTGGGAGCACCCCCTCTGCTGGCGGCCCTGACCCTCACCTTCTTCAACAACCTCTCCAGCTCCATGACCCACTACGGCACCGGACCGGCACCTGTGCTGTTCGGGGCCGGGTATGTGGAGGTCAGGGATTGGTGGCGCCTGGGCCTGGTGGTGAGCTTCGTAAACCTCGCCGTGTGGCTCGGGGTGGGGGGAGTGTGGTGGAGGATGTTGGGGCTCTGGTGAGGCGGACTCTGGAGCTATGGGAGGGCCGGGAAGCCCGACCCTCCAACACCTCTTCCCGTCAACCCTCCAGGGCCTGCTCCAGATCCTGAATCAGGTCCTCGACATCCTCCAGACCGACAGAGAAGCGGATGAGGGTATCAGCAATTCCGCTTCTGGCTCGCTCCTCCGGAGAGACGCCGCCGTGCGTGGCAGCCGCCGGCCGCACGATGAGGGATTCTGCCCCGCCCAGACTGGCGGCGTGGGCCGGGATCGTGAGCTTTGCCAGGAACGCCTTCGCGTCATCCACGCCCCCGTCCAACTCGAAGGAGAGCATCCCCCCGAACCCTCCGAAAAGCCTCGCCGCCCGCTCATGCTGCGCATGACTCTTCAAACCCGGATAATTCACCCGGACGACCCTCGGATGAGCCTCCAGGAACTCGGCGATACGGAGGGCGGAGGCGTTATGGGCCTGAATGCGGAGGGGAAGGGTTTTGAGGCCCCGCTCCAGCAGGTAGCAGGTGTGGGTGTCGAGGACCCCGCCCAAATGGTCCAGGGTGAGCTTGATCTCCCAGACCATCTCTTTGGGCCCTGCAACCACCCCGGCAATGATGTCGGTGTGGCCGTTCATGTACTTGGTGGCGCTCTCCAGGATCAGGTCGAACCCCACTTCGGCGGGCCTGAAGTTCACCGGGCTTGCGAAGGTGTTGTCGATGATGGAGACCAGGCCTCGCTCCTTCGCGAAGGCCGAGACCGCCTCCAGATCAGCCAGCTGGATGAGGGGGTTGGTCAGGGTCTCCACGTAGACGGCCTTGGTATTGGGCTGGACCAGTGCGGCCCAGGACCCGGGATCCTGGGGGTCCATGGGCGTGTGGCTGATGTTCAGGCGAGGGAAGTGCTTGTGGAGCAGGGTGTTGGTCCCACCGTAGAGACAGTCCTGCACCAGGAGGTGGTCGCCGGAGGCCAGGACGGTGAGGAGGATGGCCGAGATGGACGCCATTCCACTTCCGGTGGCCAACGCCGATTCCGTGCCTTCCATGACCGCGATCCGGTCGGCCAGAACCAGGTGGTTGGGGCTGTTGCTCAACCGCATGTACCCCACGTCGTGATAGTCCTCACCGTGGTACTCGTAGGTGCTGGACTGGAAGATGGGGGTCGTCACGGCTCCCTTGATCCGAGGGGACAGGCTCCCGGCATGGATGGCTTCCGTGGACTTCCCTTTCCTGGATGTCATGGCTCAACGTCTCGCTTGAGTGAGTGAACGGCCTTCGGGCAAAAGCAGATCCAACGGGATTGAATCGGCCCCACCGCCCACAATCTGACGGCCCGGGGGGACAGCGCAACAGGACGAGCGGAGAGGGGTGAGGGTCCGGAATCCCAATCCCGAGGAAGGCGGCCTCCGGTTCGGCTCGCATTCGCGTTCACGCACAACCCCTGAAGCTTCCCCGTACATCCAACCGTATATGGGAAGGGGAGGGGGGTAGGGAGGTCCGCTCGATCGTCTGGAGCCCACCATGCCAGGTCTCAGGCCACAGCAGCTGTTTTCCGTCGTTGCTCTGTTGGGAGCCGTATCCGTTGCCCCCACTCCGGGGGCCGGGCAAACCCCCGTGCCAGAATGGGAAGTCGCCGGGCCCTACCCTGCGGACCGGGTCAACCGCGAAGCCTACCCCAACTTCTACGCCATCTTCCTGGCGCCCTGGCAGACCATCGAGGCCGACCCCCAGGGCCTGCTGAACCTGGGCCTCCACGTGGCCCGTGAGAATCCCACGGGGGACCTGGCCCTCGCCAGGCACGTATTCTGGTCCGATCGGGAAACCGCGATCAACCTCAACTTCGGCTACGCTGGGGAGATCGACGTCTTTTTCAACGGATGGCGCGTCTTCTCGGGCAATCGGCCCAACAACCTCTCGGACAGGTCGGCCATGGCCGGCGTCGGATGCGCCGACCAGGTTCCCCTTTATGTGAAGAAGGGACTGAACGAGATCTTCCTCATGATCACCGGAAGAGGGGAGGCGTGGGCTTTCCGCGCCGGGTCCAGCGAGGAATTGACGTCCACACCCGCTTCCATCCCCGCTCCTGAAGAGGTCTGGATCACGGCAGACACCTTCCTCACCTCCGAGTCGGTCCTGAAGGACCCCAATCGGGACATCCTCTACGTTTCGAGCTTCGATAACGAGTTCAGCCAGAAGCCGGAGCCGAGTGGCTACATATCCAGGCTCTCCATGAGCGGGGAGGTCCTCGAACTTCGATGGGTCGAGGGGCTCAATGCTCCCGCGGGGATGGACATGTGGAGGGACACGCTCTTCGTGGCGGAGCGGGAGCACCTCCTCGCCATCGACGCGGCCACGGGTGAGGTCGCCGCGCGATGGAAGATTCCGGATACGGTCTTTCCCAACGACCTGGTCATCGATGCCGACGGAACGGTCTACATCTCCGACACGCGCACGGGGGATTGGGCAGAGTCACGCATTTACCGATTCCGTGACGGAGAGTTCGACGTATTCGCCAACGAGGGGATCAGCCGGGCCAACGGGCTGTGGATCCACGAGGGATGGCTCATCGTCGGGAGTTCCGGAGACGGCATCCTGAAACGGGTGGAACTGGCCACCGGGAGGGTCGAGAACATCGTTTCCCTCGGCGCCGGGATCATCGACGGAATCCGGGTGGATTCCCAGGGAAACTACCTGGTCTCCCATTGGGAGGGGCAGCTTTACCGAATCAGCCCCGAGGGAGGGATCGTTGAGCTGTTGGATGCCCTTCCGGAGGGGTGGAATACCGCCGACTTCGAGTTCATTCCCGAGGAGAACCTGATCCTGATCCCGACGTTCCTGGACAACAGAGTCCGGGCGTTCCGAATCGGAGGGTAGCGGGGTCCATCGGACGGCGTGAGGGGGCGAAGCAGGCGAGGGGCCCGATATCCGGCCGTGTAAAACAAATTCGCCTGGAATCCCGTAGTCCTGAGTACGGGGGATTGGTCTGCCCCCGGACCATCCGCCGAATGCCGCTGGAGGAGAGCCATGTACGACGAATTTGAACGCGCTGTCACCGGAAAACCGAAGAAGGGGATTCCGGTTTTTGGCTGGGTCCTGATCGTGGTGGCATTCCTCTTCCTGTTCGGCATCTTCGGCGCCGGATTCGCAGCCCACCGGATGGCCCATCGCTTCGAGCGGCAGTTTTCGGAGGAGTTTGCCGCTGATCTTGCCGAAGAGCTCGAGGACTTGGAAGTCGAGCTCGCAGAGGAGCTGTCCGGCCTCGAGGTCGAGATCGCCGCGGAGGTAGCGGACGCGTTGGCCGATGTCGAGATGGAATTGGCCAGAGAGTTCGGGGACGGATCGGCCCTAATGGCCGCCGACCTCCTCTCCAAGATCCAACCTCGGCTGGAGCGCCTGATCGGGGACCCCGAGGCTGGCCTGGCCTTCCTTCAGGACATCGGGTCCAGGGACTATTCCGATAAGGCACTGCGCGAGGTGCTCGAAGGGTCTCTGAAGATCCGGACCGAAGACGGTGAGCTCACCGCGGATCTCTGGCGAGGGGAAGATGGGGGCTCCCTGGTCATCGAGAGTCCGGAAGGGGAGGTACAGATCGACCTGGTGAAGGAGGACGGCGGAGGGGAGTTGGTGATTCGCACCGAAGAAAAACTCCTCCGGTTCGGGGCCGGGACTGCCGCCGAGGGATTACCTCGTTGGGTACCCAGGGCTCGCTGGATGCCTGAGGATCCAACGCACCTGTTCTCGGCCGTTTCGGATGAGGGTGGCTTGGGGGCGGTGTCCTGGGAGACGGGCCGGCCTCCCCTGGCTGTGCTGGACTTCTATCGCCATGAGTTGGAGGACTCCGGATACCGCATCCGAGAGGAGCATTCCGCCCATGACACCGGTGAGATGGAAGGTGGCTTCTGGGCCGAGAACAAAGCCGAGGATCGGATCGTCTTCATCGCCGCCTCCGACGAGAGTGGGGTGACCAAGGTGATCCTCGGCTATGGCGAGGAGCACTGAGCCCCTCACGGCGAGGAGCACCGATCTTCCCGCTTCCCGCTGAACAGATAAACGGCGGCCCCACCGCGAGGGTGGGGCCGCCGTTCTCCATCCCGCCGTTTGAATCCGATCCGGGCCGACCGGGCTGGTGTTGCGGATCCGCCTAGCGGGGATCCCGGATCACGCCAAGGAACAGGATGGATCCGGACAAGCGCTCCCGGATGGCCACCAGGAACGGACGGTCCACGTAGAAACCCTGCGGCGCCGAAGTCGTGCCCACGGTCACGGAAGTCACAGCGGCCGCCACGGTTCCCTTCTCATCGACCTTCATGAACGTCTTCTGCCTGACAGCGCTGATGTGAGCGTCAAGGGCCGGGGTCATCCTGGAGAAATCCGCCTGAGGTACGAAGGCCGGCCCCATCCCCATGGAGGCAAGCGCATCCTTCAACATTCCGTCCCACTCCATCTCGAACTTCGGAAGCCGAACGGGGACCTCCCGATCCGACAACGCGTCCATCCACCGGTCCCAGGTCCCCTGGTCCAGATCCTTGACCAGATCTCCCACGGTCTGGCCCTCGGGTGGAACCGCGAGGACCATGGCGAACGCCTCCCGTCCGTAGGGGAGCTCGGCGATCTGGATTCCGTCCGCTCCACCCATACGGATCGGGAGGTCCTCGGCCGACATGGTGGGCACCGTCACGTCCTCCCCCGTTTCCAGGCGGAAGGCCCGTCCTTGAGTGTCGGAGGGCTTGAATTGGGTAGTCCAGGTGCCTTTGAAGTAGACGGCATTGATGAGGAAAAGGATGTCCAGCGGGTTGATGGCATCGATGATCTCGGAGATGCGCCCGTTGGTCTTTTCATTCACCCAGGCATTGATGATGTCCTTCGCGCCCGGCGCATTGAAATCCAACTCCTGGACCTCGGCGTCGAAGCTGGCGGTGACGGCATCGAAAAAGCTGGCGTGAAACGGGAACCCCTCCCGGGACCAGGTTGAATTCGCGATGGTCAGCTCCACCTCCGAATCCAGCTCTGGGAGCAGGTCCAGAAGCCCCCTGTAGGAGGCGTTGATCTCCTCTCGAGTGAGCCCGTGGAATCGGAGCGCCTCCTTCATGGCCGTGAAGGTCTCTCCGTCCGCTCCCTCGAGAGCCATCCCCAGGGCCATGGTGGCTGATAACGGGGACAGGAGCGTATTGGGGGTTTCGGGGTTCCGGGCCCCGTCTACCTCCCGGAGGAGATCGAACCCGAAAAGATTGGAATGGTCGATGACCACCCCCTCGGCCACCGTCAGCTCCCGAGGAAGCTCGGTGATGGGATCTTTGGGCCCCACTCCATCCGAGTCACAGCTCAGAAGGAGGATGGACGGCAGAAGGGGGGTAAGGATGATGATACCGGGCCGTTTCATGGTGACACTCTCCTTTCTCCCCTAAAGTACGATCGGGGGCGACCCGACGTGCCATCTCTCGGGAAGACCTCGACCTTGGGGCCCGGCCCCGTACCACGCGTACCGACCTCGCCCAGGAGTGGAATCGGGCCCTGCTCGGCCGGTTCTGCCCTCCCCGGGCTACCGCCGCATGATGCTGTAGGCATACATGAGGTCGAGGAAGTCGTCGCTGGTGAAGGTGAGCTCCCAGTCCCCGGTCCTCCGTGCTCCAGGGAAGAAGGATCCGTTGTAGACCGACTCCTCGTTCTTGAGCCCGAGCACCAACGTGTAGGGCGTCTGAAGCTGGAACGGCGAGTACTGGGACCGGTTCCGAACGGCTTCGGCCACGCCGGCCCGGATTCCCTCTCGGGATGCCTCCGGGTGTCGGTTCTTGGCTGCTGCCCCGATGCCCTTCTTGGTTGCGAAGGTGGCCACTTCGCCCAGGAACCCCTGGACCTGTTCGCAGATGGCTTGATCTCCCGCGACGAACACCACCGGCACCTCGTACACCCCGGCGATGAGTGCGTTGTATCCCGCCTCCGGATACGTCTCCCCGTTGATCGTGAACGCCTGGACATTCCCCGATGTGGTGTGCTCGAGGAGGGCGTCTGGCGTGCCCGCCTTGGCGTGGTACCCGATGAAGACTACTGCGTCGAAGCTCTCGTCGATCCCTTCCATCATGCTCTTCGGCCCACCTGACCAGTCCCGGATCAACAACGCCCTGGAATCCAGGAGGTCGGGGAGGATGTTCCGAGCCGAACCGTGGGAGTCCCTCACCACAACCTCCGTGGCACCGGCATCGAAGGCCCCGAGGACGGCGGCGTTCGCCTCCAAAGACATGATGCGACGGAAGTAGTCGTAGTCCTTTCCGGTCCTGTCGACATCCTCCCAGTTCACGACGCCCGTGATCCCCTCCATGTCGACGGAGATGAAGACTTTCATGTCCTCTGATTGCTGTGCCGAGAGGGGGGTGGATGGTAGGCAAGCGAGAATAAGAAGGCCGAGGGTCTTTCTCATGTGGATCTCCTTGGAACGTGTCGCGAAGCTTTGGTGATGAGGAAGGCTACCTGGAACCGAGGGGCGGTGCGGTATGCCGGACACACCTGCACTTTGCCGGATCCCCTCACCCAACTGCCGGCATATGCCTCCGGGTGAACGCCCAGACACCGAGCAGATAGAGAGCTACGGTCAGGAGAACCAGGGCACCCAATTCGAAGAGGATGTCCCCTACTCCAGCACCGTAGCTCAGCACTCGGTTCAGCGCGGTGATGGCATGGGTGGTGGGGAGCATCCCATTCAACTCGACCGCACGGTCCCCAATCTGGAAAAGTGGGATTCCAGGAAGTGGGAACATTCCCCCGGAAAAGAACATGAGGACGAAGAAGGGGAAGCATCCCACAGTGACCAGATCGAATACCGTTCTGAGGAAGGCTGCCACCAGGACGCTGAACGCCATCATGGACAAGGAACCGAGGGCACCAACCAGGAGGAGGATCAACAATGATCCGTTGGCCCGGTACCCCACTCCCCAGGCGGTAGCGTAGGTCAAGGCGAGGGCCAGGATCCCGACGATGAGCTGGGTCGCGGTCACAGACAGGAGCCACTCGAAAACGGTAAGATTCGAGAGTCGAAGCCGGACGATGGTGCCTTTGTCCTTCTCCCGGATGAGTGCCCCTGCCGCCGTGAACATGAGCATCATGAGGGATAGGATCAGGAGCCCGGGTACATAAAGCTCGAAGTCGTTCAGGGAGACGGCGCCGGATGTCGTCTCCGGCTGCAACACGAGAGGGCTCTGGATCCCTGAGGCGTACTCCACGTAGGCCAGGATGGTCATGTCCACCCACACCGCGGCCATGAGATAGTCAGGGTTCCCGGCATCTCCCAGGCTCTTGACCGGGACCGGTGGTGCCTCCGAAACGGGCCTCCCCTCCCGGAACCGAACCAGGGCCTGGGAGAATTCCCGCGGGATGGTCAGAGCCACATCGGCCCGTCGGGACTCCAGGAGACCCTCCACCTCCTCCGGCGCGGCCTCCCGCACTCTGAGCACTTCCTCACCCTCAGGGGTCCGAACCGCCCTCAGAGCCATGAGGAGTTCTTCGCCTCCCTGGAACGTGATCCCGCCCGCCGCCTCGGCCCCTTCGTCCAGATCCACCACGGCCACCTGGTACACCGGGGTGGTGTGGCCGAGGTACGCATACATGAGGAGCACGAAGAACGGGGCGAAGGTGAGGGTCATGCTCAGCATCTTCCAGTCTCGGAAGGTCTCCGTCATCTCCTTCCGGAAGACACTGAGCAGGCGGGGGAGGGACGGACCGAGCCTCATTCTCGGAGTCCCCTTCCCGTGAGGGAGATGAACACGTCCTCCAGGGTTGGCTTCCTGAGCGTGATCCCCGCAGGCTCGATCCCTACGGATTGCAGTCGCTCCAGGAGAAGTGGGATCTGCCCCTGGAGATCCGGCCCCGAGAATCGAAGGGTTCCCGGGAGGCTCTCCAGGGGGGTGAGTCCCTCGGGGAGCGCATCGAGCCATGCGAATGGCAGGGCCGGTGGGGACTCGACGCTCCCGGCGGTCGGACCATCGCTGCGGGGGCCGCCCCCCCCCAGTACGGCCACCTCCAGGACCTCCCCTCCCGCGTGGTCCTTCTTCAATGCGGCAGGGGTGTCCAGGACCAGGAGACGGCCGTGGTCGATGACGCCCACCCGAGTGGCCAATCGATCCGCTTCGTCCATCTCGTGAGTGGTGAGGAGCACGGTCTTGGTGTCGGCGAGGGATTGAAGGTACTCCCTCACCAGGATCCGGCTCTGGGGGTCGAGTCCGGCCTGGGGCTCATCCAGGACCAGAAGCTCAGGGTCGTGAACCAGGGCCAGGGCCAGATTGAGGCGCCGCTTCATCCCGCCGGAAAGGGTCTTCGCGAGGCGATTCGCCTTTTCCGACAGTCCGAGGATGTCCAGGAGCTCCATCGACCGGGCCCTGGCGGTCCCCCGGGGCAGGTCGTATTGGGTGCCGACGAAGGTGAGCTGCTCCAGGCAGGTCAGGGTCTCCCAGATGACCAGCTCCTGGGGGCAGAGGCCGATGCGGCGACGTGCTTCCTGAGGGCGTGTGTGGAGCTCGATCCCGTCCAGGAGGATCCTACCGGCATCGGAATGGAGAAGCCCACAGGCCATGCGAATGGTGGTGGTCTTTCCCGCGCCGTTCGGTCCCAGGAACCCGAAGACCTCCCCACGGAACACATCCAGGGAAAGGTCCTGCACGGCTGCCAGGCTTCCGTAGCATTTGCGGAGGCCCGCCAGGCTCAGGATCACGTCGGGGACGTCTGAAGACATGGAGTCTTCTCTTCCCTTTCGGAGGGAAGGGCGGCCACAGTCCTGCCCCTCCCGGGGTCCGGTCAGACGACCTGGACGAAAGGTGGGGGGCCGGGGCTCGGCCCGCCAGGACCACCACGCCGAACCCCTTGCGCCGGGCCCGTGCAGGCCACCCTTTGGCCCGGTAGCGGAGGGCCTCGGTTGGTCACCCGGTCCCGTTCCCGGAATGGAGAGGAGACAAGGAAATGAGATGCCCGTTCACCCGTTGGGCCGTGTCGATCGCGCTGGGGGCAACCTTCGCTCTCAGTACAGCCGTGAGCCCCGCTGGAGCCCAGGAATCTGAGGCTGAGGTATCCCCCCGTCCCATCGCCCTCCAGGACATCCTGGACTGGAAGCGGATCTCAGGGGGCACGCTCTCAAAGGACGGGAGTTGGTTCGCGTACCGGCTGAGTCCCACCGAAGGAGACAGTGAAGTCGTGGTCAGGGGCACGTCCGACGATACGGAGCATCGGTTCCCGGTGGGCGAGGTGTCCGGTGGAATGGGTAGCCCGGAGTTCTCCGACGACTCCAGGTGGCTGGCTTTCACCATCCATCCCACGGTGGAGGAAGGAAAGAAGGCTCAGGAGGGACGGCAGCCAGCCCGGAACAACGTGGGGCTCGTGGACCTCTCTACCGGAGAGATGACCGAGGTCGAAGACATCCGGTCCTTTTCCTTTGCGGGCGAGCGTGGTGGATGGATCGCCTTGAACCGATATCCACCCGAGGCGGGGCAGTCCATGGGCGGCTCACGCCGGCCGGAGCCGGGGGCTGGTGGGGACCGGAGCGGGAGCGATAGCGAGGGTGGTCAGGACCGGGCCAGGGGTTCGGACCTGATCCTTCAGGAGCTTTCCACCGGACTCCGACAGAATCTGGGTAACGTAGCGGAATTCGCTTTCGACGAGTCCGGACGCTGGCTGGCCTGGGCGGTGGACGCCGACGGGAAGGCCGGGAATGGGGTCCAGATCCGCGATATGGAGAGCGGTGTGATCCGGGTGCTGGAGAGTGACGAGGCCCGGTACTCCAGACTCCGATGGGCGGATGACGAACAGGCCCTTTCGGCCTTGAAGGGGGTGGATCACGAGGAATTCGAGGATCCTCTCTACTCTGTCCTGGGCTGGACAGCATTTGAGGATCGAGGTGGCCCAACGAAGATCAACTTCGATCCCGGGGCCCATGAGGACTTTCCCGAGGGGATGACGGTATCCCCCAACTACACGCCTCGGTGGTCCGAAGCCCTGGACGCCCTCTTCTTCGGGATCCACGAGGTGGAGCGGAAGGAGAAGGCGGGAGCCACCTCGGAGGACGAAGGCGAGGGAGAAGAGGGAGGCGTCGAGGGGGTGGAGGAGGAAGGCGAGGAGGGGCCTGAGCGCGGGTCCCGCACCGAAACGGACACAATCGACGAGGACGAGAAGCCGAACCTCGTGCTCTGGCATTGGAAGGACCCCCGGCTGCAAGCCATGCAGCAGGTCCAGGCCACCCGGGACCGAAACTTCAGCTACCTCTCGGTCTATTGGGCGGG
>JBDHCH010000016.1:0-43321 GCA_039592115.1 Gemmatimonadota bacterium
CCAGTGGGCCCAGCAGGACTTGAACCTGCGACCGTCGGATTATGAGTCCGCTGCTCTGACCAACTGAGCTATGGGCCCGAAGTCCCGACCCCTTCCGGGGCCGGGACGAAAATACCGATTCAGACCCGCCAGCGGTACCGTAGTCGAGCTCCTACCCCGCCCCCTTCCGCATCCAGCCGCTCCGCCGGTTGGCCGGAGAATACCCGCACGTCGGCCGCCTGATGGAAGGCGTCGGTCACGAATTGGTCTGCCAGATCAGGGTTCGCCTCCACGAAGCCCCTCGATAAGGCCAGAATGTCCACTCGACCCTCCCGCAGGGCCTTGACGGTCTCTTCCGCACCCAAGGATCCGTTCCCGCCGGAGTGGGTCTGCTCCATGATCTGATCGAGAAGCGAGTTCTGCCGAAGCTTCGAAAGCGTAGAGGCCCCTTCAGCGGCCGCCGCCTTCAGCTCAGGAACGGGCACCTCCAGATAGAGGGAAGGATTCTCCAATATCCTCCGATCCATCCCCTTGGGTAGCATAGGGCGCAGGGTGGCCACTACTTCCTGCTCCCCGCCCAACAACAGGAACCCGTCGGGGCTCATGAGGGCGGTGCAGACCTCCTTCACCCGCCTGAGCATGCGGATCGTTCCCTCTTCCAAGTACCTCTGAGCCGCGTCGGTGGCGACTTCCCCTCGGGTCCCCGAGTACCGCCCGGTTCTCTGGGGGGCGGAGAGATCCTGGAGATCGCCCATGAACGTGTCGGCCCTGAGGTCCTCCACCTCCTCGACGGAGCCCTCCGTATAGAGGAAGATCCGGCTTCGGCGACTGTCCATCAGGGCGATGGCCATGGGCCGGAGCTGTTTCAATCCCCTGATGTAGGGAGCAACCCTGGGCCCCTGTTCCCACCGAACCAGGTTCGGGACCTGCACTGGAAGGCTTTCGGAATGGCGGAGGCCGGAGGGCGTTGCGAACCCGACCCAGCCCTTGGATGGAAGGAAGGCTTGATACCCGTCCAACTCTTTGAGGAGAAGACCCTCTGCCGCTTTGAAGTCGGTAAGCTCCCCGGAATCCAACCGTTGGAGTCGATGTTCCTCTCTCTCCAGCTCATGGGCGAGGCGACGGCGCCAGACTCGTCTGAGCGCCGGATCCTTCCCCTCCCCATCGACATACACTGTGAGGACCTTCTCCTCCTGCAGTCCCCTCGAGAGCTCCGCCAGTTGATCCCGTGTCAGCATAAGCACTCCTCCCATATGGGTTTATTCGAGCGACCCATTCTGTCAAATCCCCATCCCTGCCGGGTTTCCTGCATAATAATCAACTCCACCTCCAAGCGCGCATCTTTTCTTCAGCCTTTTGACACCCCCCTCAGGGTTTGGGTAGCTTTTTCGATTCCCTCTACGGAGACCAATATGCGGGTCATCATCGTGGGCGCTGGTGAGGTTGGGTACCATCTGGCAGAGCGCCTCTCCCTGGAGAGCCAGGACGTCGTCGTCATCGAGATGAATCCCGATCGGGCCGAGCGGGCTTCCGAGCTTCTCGATGTTCTGACAGTCGTGGGGAATGGCGCGTCCATTCCGATTCTGGAGGAGGCGGGGATCCGGGACGCCCAGATTCTGCTGGCGGTTACCAGCCAGGACGAGGTGAACCTCATCTCTTGCCTTGCCGCAACTCGCCTGGGTGTAGAGTACACGATCGCGCGGATCAGCAATCCCGATTATTACGCGCGCGGCAGTGTCCTCTCTCGCGAGCGCCTCGGCATCGACCTGATGATCAATCCGGAGCGGGAGGCCGCAAACGAGACGTTCCAGCTCCTCCAGAGCGCCGCGGCCACCGACGTTGCCAACTTCGCCCATGGGCAAGTGCAGTTGGTGGGCCTGGTGGTGAAGGAGGGCGCTCCGGTGGCAGGGAAGACGGTCGCCCGCCTCGCCTCCGAGCTGAAGGAGTTCCACTTCGTGCTGGCGGCGATCGTTCGGGACGGAGAAACGATCATCCCGTCCGGCGCCTCGAGGGTCGAGGCCGGGGACCACATCTACGTCCTGTCGCCGTCCTCCGAGGTCTCGTCCATCCCACCTCTGGCGGGATACGAGCCCTTCGATCTGAAGCGGGTAATGATTGCCGGAGGGAGCTCGGAAGGGCTCTTCCTGGCAGAATTGCTCGAGAAACACGGCGTCCAGTGCACCATCCTGGATAGCGATCGACGGCGTTGCCTGGAACTTGCGGAAGCCCTCCCCAAATCGCTGGTGCTTCACGGAGATGCAACGGATACAGAGCTACTGGAGATGGAAGGAGTAGGCGGGTTGGACGGATATGTGGCGGCCACCAGTCACGACGAAACGAACCTTCTTTCCGCACTGGTGGCGAAATCGGTGGGAGCCCGGAAGGTCGTGAGCCTGATCGAGAAGTTCGACTACCTCCCTCTGGTTCCGAAGGTGGGCCTGGACGCCGCCGTTTCTCCACGGATGTCGGCGGTGAACGCCATCCTGCGCTACGTGCGCAGGGGTAAGGTCATGACCGTGGCGACACTCAAGGGGATCGATGCGGAAGCCATCGAGTTCCGCGTGGCCCATGACTCCCCCATCGCAAACAAGCTGATTTCGGAGTTGCCCTTCCCCCCGGGCGGGCTGATTGGAACGATCATCCGCGGCGACACCATCTTGATCCCCGGAGGCGAGGACGTCGTGCTCCCGGGGGACGAGGTCATCGTGTTCGCGCTACCTGAAGCGCTACCCGATATCGAGAAGTTCTTCGACTGATGTCCCTGAAACGCATCCTGAACGTAGTGGGGCTACTGCAGGTCTTCACGGGCCTTTCCATGCTCCTTGCCGCGGGGGTTTCTCTGTTCTACCGGGACGGGGACTCCTTGGGCATCCTCCTGGCCGCAGCCCTGACCGTCGTCTTCGGCGTTGCCACCTTCCGCCTCACCAAATTCAAGGGGGACCTCACCTCGCGGGAGGGCTTCGCCATCGTGACCTTCGCCTGGACCGGCGCGGCCGTCTTCGGTGCCCTTCCCTACCTCTTCACCGGAACCATCTCGGGGTTCGTTCCGGCGATGTTCGAATCCATGTCAGGGTTCACGACTACAGGGGCCACCGTTTTCAGCGAGATCGAGGGGCTTCCCCACGGAATTCTTTTCTGGCGATCCTTCACCCACTGGCTCGGCGGGATGGGGATCATCGTTCTGGCCATCGCAATCCTCCCCTATCTGGGTGTCGGGGGGATGCAGCTTTTCAAGGCCGAGGTCCCAGGGCCCACTCCGGAAAGGCTCCGCCCCAGGATTACCCAAACGGCGAAGCTCCTATGGTATGTGTACCTGGGGATGACCGTCCTGCAGACCGCCCTCCTGATGTTCGGAGGGATGGACCTCTTCGACGCGTCCACACACACCTTCGCCACCCTGGCCACCGGAGGCTTCTCCACGAAGAACGCCTCTGTGGCCCACTTCGAATCCCCGTACATCCATTACGTCATCATCCTCTTTATGTACCTGGCCGGGGTGAACTTCGCCCTCCACTTCCGGGCGGTGACGGGCCACCTGGACTACTTCAGGGACCACGAGTGGCGGTTCTTCACCGCGCTGCTCCTGGGGGCCGCCGGATTTCTCCTCGTTTCGAACCTGGCCGGCGGGACATACGACTTCACCGGGTCAGGCGTGGAGGAGGCCTTTCGGGAGGGATTGTTCCAGGCCGTGGCGATCGGTACCACCACCGGGTTTGTGACGGCCGATTACGAGCTGTGGGTCCCCGCCTCGCAGATGTTGATCTTCCTCCTATTCTTTACGGGCGGAATGGCCGGATCGACCGGAGGCAGCATGAAGTCCGTCCGGGTGCTGCTCCTGGTGAAGCAAACCGCGATGGAGCTCCGAAAGCACCTTCACCCCAGGGCAGTCCTTCTGGCTCGAGTCGGACGGCGGGCAGTGAAGGAGGACGTTCTCGCCAACGTCCTGGGGTTCGTGCTTCTCTACGGCCTCCTCTGGGTAGCGGGAGCGATGGCGTTGGCTCTTCTGGGCCTGGACTTCCTGACCTCGCTGGGCGCCAGCGCCGCCACGGTCGGGAACATCGGCCCGGGGTTGGGCGGTGTGGGACCCACCGACAACTACGGCTGGATGTCCAACTCGGCCCTCTCTGTCATGAGCTTCCTGATGTTGGTGGGTCGCCTGGAGATCTATACCGTCCTTCTCCTCTTCCACCCGGAGACCTGGAGAGGACGTTCGACGAAGAATTCCTAGGTCCGCAGAGCTGAGGTGCTGCAGCCCACAGGGGCTTGCCGAGTGTCAAAAGTCGAGAACCAGATCAGCACTGGGAAAAAGACTCATGTTCGGCTCTAGAGGAGACCCGGCAGAGCAACGGTCTCGGATGGTGGACCGCCAGCTGAGGGCCCGTGGAATCCGGTCTGAAGCCGTGCTCGATGCCATGGGGAGGGTACCCCGGGAGCGGTTCGTCCCCCTGGGCCAGTTGTCGAACGCCTACAAGGATCAAGCCCTCCCCATCGCGGAAGGCCAAACCATCAGCCAGCCCTACATGGTTGCGGTGATGACAGAAGCCCTGACCCTGTCGGAGAGTGACCGGGTCCTGGAAATCGGCACGGGTAGCGCCTACCAGACGGCGGTCTTGGCCGCTCTGGCCCGGGAAGTCTTCACCGTCGAGCGCATTCCCAGGCTCCTCGCCGAGGCGGAACGAACGCTCGAGGAGATGGATATCTCCAACGTTCACATCCGGCTGGGGGACGGCACGCTGGGTTGGCCGGAAGAGGGGCCCTTCGAGGCCATCCTGGTCACTGCCGGAGCCCCGGACGTCCCTCCAGGCCTCAAGGCCCAGCTCACCCCTGACGGTGGCCGTTTGGTGATCCCCGTGGGGGGACGTGCGGTTCAGAACCTCCTCAGGGTCACCCGAGAGGGGGAGGAGTACCGGGCGGAAGAGATCCTGGCGTGCCGGTTCGTCCCCCTCATCGGCGCTGAGGGATGGGGATCCACCGACCGGGGATGAGGCGCCCGGGACGGAACGATGCTCGTCCTGCCGGTGGCTCCGTATTCAGGTCACCACTTGATGCGGTCACCGTGATCCTCCACCCGGAAGACCCACGCGGCCAAGCGTCCGGGTCTGAGCTCGTTCCTCGAATCCCCGTAATCGACGTCTGTCCTGGATCCCTGGTCCACACCAGGTTGATTCCGTAGCTCCTCGACAACGGCGGCGATCCGTTCCTTCCATCGCTCCCAGTTCCGGGGCCGGAGGTCCACCCACCCCGAGTCCACGACTTTGTCTTCCAGGGGCCGGTTCTCCGGTGGCAGCACCTTCACGACGGGCCCCCGCAGAAGGGAGCCGCCATCCTGTACCAGGATCGGGACGCCTGTAGATACGATGCGTTGCCTGAGATCGGCGTCGTGCTCCACCATCCGCTCCGCCCTCTCCGCCGTCTCCTCCGGGTCCATGGCGAGGGCCTCGTCGTACGTCCCGTACAGGCGCTTCAGGATCGCGCCTTCGAACAGGATTTTGGTGAGACGCGGTGGGCCCAACATCTCGTAGGCGACCGCCTCGACACCCGACTCGGCTTCCATCTTCTCCATCCGCTCGATTGCGGCACTTCTCAAGACGCCAGCCCTGTAGGTCGGCCCCATGGTGGCGGCATCCAGGGAGGCGATCACATCCCGCCCCGTGGGGTGGGCCAGGATCTCCTGGAGAACGTTCGCTGCGATCTCCTCCGGCGTGACGAACTCCATCAACCCCAGGGCAGTGAGGGTCTCGAATTCACCGAGAGAGAAGAGGCCGTTCTCGCCGGAGTGGAGGTACACACCCTCGATGGCCTCGTCCAGACACTCGTAGCCGCGTTTGGCTTCGGGGAGGAAGGCCTCATCCAGGGGCAGCGGGGCAGTGGCGTCACAGCGGCCCAGCACATGGTGCCGGAACTTGATGGGCCCCTGACCCAGGGCCTTCCAGCTGATGGCTGCGGTGGGCTTGATCTCCTTGACCGCCGGGCCGCCCGGCGTCCTGGCCATGAGATAGAGCAGGAGCGTGTGGGCCCCTGCCAGGCTGGATTTGGCCATGAGCATCCGGGAAGGGCGCTCTTCGGAATGGGTGAAGGGGATGTTCATGCCCATCCCTCCGGTGCCCACCGTGCCGATCTTCAGGTAGACGCGGGTCCCCACCTCAGTCATTCCTCTGAGGCCGATCTGCGTGTGCCGGATGAGCTGGGGGAGGTAGCTGGTGGCCAGATGCTTCTCCACCTCCCCAAGGTCCGCTCCGCCATCTCGGGCATGGTCCCTGAGCGCGAGGGACGAGCTGAAGAAGTTCTGGTAGGCCAGAGCCCCGGCGGTGTTGATGGAATCGATGACGACATCCGGGGCCACGTCGAGGAGTAGCTTCCCCAGGGAAGATCTCCGGTACACGTCGTCGGTAAGCTCTCCGTAGAGATCGTTCACCAGCCGGTCCCTGGCGGCGGGGTCTTCCAGAAGCTCCCACCGTGGACGATCCTTCATGTCCGCCGGCACGAAGAGGTCCCCCCAGTAGGCATCGATGGACACACTGGAATGGGCGAATTCCGCCCGGAGGGCCTCCACGGACTCCTCGGCCTCCTCACGAGTGAGTCCTGCGATCACGACCCGTTCGGGCCCATGGCCCAGCAGGGCTCTCGCCACCGCTTCCCCCACAAGGCCAGCCCCGCCGAGAATGAGGATCGTGCTCCCCTTCAGCTCCATCCCGCCGACCGTTCCGGTCATTTCCACTTCTCCGTTGTAACCGAGTCCCGGAGGACACGAATTTCGGTCTTCGTAAGATCTCTCCACTCTCCAGGGCCGAGGTTTCCCAGCTGGATCGGCCCGAACCGGACTCGCCGAAGGCGGAGAACCGGTTGCCCCACGGCTTCCATCAAGCGCCTCACCTCTCGGTTTCGTCCTTCTCGGAGCACGAGGGAGATGAGGACCCCGTCTCTCGTTTTCGCTTTCACATCGATCCGCGCCGCCCGAGCCATCCCGTCCTCCAACTCCACGCCCCGGCGGAGGTGGCGCAGAGCGCCCTGGCTCGGACGGTCCTGAACCCAGACCTCGTACTCCCGCTCCACCTCGAACGAAGGGTGCGTGAGCTTGTGCAACAGTCCGCCCTCGTTGGTAAGGAGGAGTAGACCCTCGGTGAGGAGGTCCAGACGCCCGACATAACGGAGACCTCCAGCCCATGGCGGGAGAAGATCGAAAACCGTCTGCCGCCCCTCTGGATCGTTTCGGGTCGTTACGGCGCCCCGGGGCTTATGAAAAAGGACCCAGCGAAGCCGGGCCTTCCCAACGAGATTTCCATCCAACTCAACCCGATCGACTCCAGGGACGACCTTGGACCCGAGCGTCCGGACGACCTCCCCGTTCACCCTCACCCGCCCCTGGAGGATCATCGCCTCACCTTCCCTCCGGGACGCCGCTCCGGCTTGGGAAAGGTACTTCTGAATCCGAACTCCGGCATCCTCAGTCGTAGGATTCCTCCCGGGGGGGCTCCCCCTCCTCTCCAGCCTCGACTTCCGACCCTTCATCACCGCTCGTTCGGTCTAACTCCAGCACGTTCTGGGCACTCTCCGAGGGGGCGTCGCCCGAGGGTTCGTCGAGGTGCTTCTCCTCCCTTCCCTCCTCGGGCTCCAGGAGGTCCTCGAGAGGGGCTCGGTCCCGGAGGATCACGGGTAACTCATCGGGCCTGGGGAGCTGATCGAGGGACGCGAACCCGAAGTGTTCCAGGAATCGCTGGGTGGTTCCGTACAGGAGAGGCCGTCCCAGCCCCTCCGCACGGCCCACCACGGCGATGAGATCCCGATCCTGGAGGGTCCGGATGACCCCGGCGGAGCCAACACCCCGGATATACTCCATCTCGATGCGTCCGATCGGCTGTCGATAGGCGATGATCGCAAGTGTCTCCAGAGCGGGACCGGAGAGGCGGGATGGCCTCGGAACGGTGTCGAATCGCTCCAGATAGGGCGCGAACTCGGAGCGGGTGAGGATCTGGTATCCCTCCCCCAACTCCATGACCTGGAAGGCCCGCTCGGTCTCGTCATAGAGGGTCCGAAGCTCCTGGATTGCCTCCTCCACCCGGTCCTCGTCCAGAGCCTCGTCGGCGCGGGCGATCTCCTCGGCCTTCAGGGGAGCGTCACTCGCGAACAACACTCCCTCGACTATCTGCGACGCCTTCAAACCCCGTCCTCACTTTCCTCCGGGACTTCTCCCGGTTCTTCGATCCCCTTGTCCCAATCCTCTCCGAAGGACCCCTCCCCATCCGGGCCATTTGGATGCTCCTCAGGCTCCGGGGCCCGAGCCGGCCCGGCCCCAAGCCCTTCCTCATCCTCCGCCGCAGGATCGTCCAGCCAAGCCTCCAGGTCTCTTCGGAGAATCCAGAGCTCCGAGAACAGACGAGCCTGCCTGAGAGTCACGGCCCTCTGCCGGGAGAGCTCCAGCCCTGCCAGAAGGGTCATGACGCCGTGCATGCGATCGTTCCAGGGCTCCAGAAGCCGACTGAACTCCACCCTGGCCACCTCTCGGAGCCTGTCCAGAATGAGCTGGATCTTCTCTTCCAGGGGGACGAAGCCCGTGGTGATCCTGTGGGCCCGTGAAGAGGGGTGGGGAAGCTCCACTCCCATGGCCGCTTCCATCACCTCTTCCCAGCTGGTTTCCAGCGGAGTGTCTTCCAGGAGACCCCTGGGCCGAGGCTCCACATATCCCTTTCCATGCCTTCGGCCACGCTCCGCTTCGGCATTGGCGAGGCGACTGGAGATCTCCCGAATCTGCTCGTATTCCAGCAGCCTTCGCACCAACTCCGCCCGCGGATCCTCGTCCTCCTCGTCCCGGGGCCGGGGAAGCAGCATCTGGGCTTTGATGCGGATGAGTGTCGCCGCCATCTCGAGGAACTCGCCAGCACCATCCAGGTCCTCCACCTCGGCTCCCTGGATCGCGGCCAGGAACTGTTCCGTGATGGTTGCGATGGGGATGTCGAAGATGTCGATGTCTTGCTGCCGAATGAGGTGCAGCAAGAGATCCAGCGGACCCTGGAACCGGTCCAGGTCGATCAGGAGGAATTCGCCCCGCTTGAACGGCGAGCCGGTGGTCGCCCCGGCCGGGATGCCCCCGGACGTGAGGGGCTCGGTCAAACCCAGATTCCGATGAGCATGTCCGCGACCGAAAGAAAGAGACGGACCGGCCAGAGGAGGACGTCGAAGGATCCGGGGAAGACGAACAGAAGGAGCATCAGGATGCCGATGCCATACCGCCCCAGCTCCCGGTATTTCACCGCGAGGTGCGGCGGCAGAAGATGAAAGACAACGTGGGACCCATCCAACGGTGGGATGGGGATCAGATTGAAAAACGCCAGGATCAGGTTGATGAATAGCCCGAACGAGGCCCCCTGGAAGAGCACGCCCATGAACGGCCCGGAGGCCCCCAGGTACGCGTCCACCTTCAGGATAACCACGAGAGCCACGGTCGAGATGAACGCGAGGATCAGGTTCGCAGCGATCCCAGCGAGGGAAACCCGGATGTCACTCCACTTCGGATCTCGGAAATTCCCAGGGTTGACCGGAACGGGTTTGGCCCATCCGAAAAGAAAGTCCCCCGGAAGCAGGTAGAGGGCGAGGGGGACGATCACCGATCCCATGGGATCCAGGTGAGGGATGGGATTCAGCGTCACGCGGCCCAGCCGGAACGCCGTGTCGTCGCCCTCCCATTTGGCCACCAGGGCGTGGGCAACCTCGTGGACAACGACGGAAAAGAGCAGAACCGGCATAAAGATCAGGAATTCCATAGAAATGAAAGCTATCCCTGATGCTCCCGCTTACGGAAGACCCCCGGGACCAGGATCTTCTCCTGGAAGGGGTTTTCCCACCGATTTCGACGGATTTCGACACGGATTCCGGCGCGGATTCCTTGCGGTTGATCACTCAATGTCTTTCGGCTATTATTTCAGGCTCGACTTCGTGATGTCTTTTGTGAGGAAACGATGCCGAATATCAAGAGCGCCAAGAAGCGCATGGAGCTCAGCAGGGCCGCCAACACCCGGAACCGGGCCTCCCGGTCTCGGATCAAGACCGCCATCCGCAGAGTTCGGGAGGCGGAGAGCATGGATTCGGCCCAGGAGCGTCTGAAGGAAGCCGCGGCCCTCTTGGATCGGGCGGCCACCAAGAATCTGATGCCCCCGAACCGCGCGGCTCGGATCAAGAGCCAGCTCGCCAGGCAGGTCAATCAGATGGAATCCGCTTCATAACCTGCAGTTGGTTGGATAATCGAGGGGCCCGGACGCGTCTGGCGTCCGGGCCCCTTTCCCTTCCCTGTCCCCCGGTTCTCGCCTACTCGGCCTCCCAGACCACAGTCCCGCCCACAACCGTGTAGCGGGGTTTTCCCTTCAACGTCCACCCGGTGAACGGGGTGTTCCTGCTCTTGGACAGGAAAGTGGATGGATCCACGGTCCATTCGGCGTCAGGGTCGAACAGGGTCACATCGGCCGGGCTGCCCACCGACAAGGTCCCGCCGGGCAGATTGAACAGTCGAGCCGGGGACACGCTCATCCGCATGACCATGGTGGGCAGGTCGATGAGCCCGCCCTCGACGAGGTGCCCATAGACCAGTCCCAGGGACGTCTCCAACCCGACAATCCCGTTGGGCGCATCGTCGAAGGCCGCTTCCTTCTCGTCGTAATGGTGAGGGGCGTGATCCGTGGCGATGACATCCAGTGTGCCCGACCGGATCCCCTCGCGGACGGCTTCCCGGTCCTCGACGGATCGAAGGGGAGGGTTCATCTTTGCGTCCGTCCGGTACCCGTCCACATCCGCGTCCGTGAGAAGGAGGTGGTGGGGAGAGGCCTCACCCGTCACCTTGACCCCCCGTTCCTTCCCCTGCCGGATGGCCTCGACGCCGAACCGGGTGGATACGTGCTGGATATGGATTCGCCCTCCGGTCAACTCGGCCAGAAGGATGTCCCGGATGATGTGGATGTCCTCGGCCGCGTTGGGTTTTCCCTTGAGCCCGAGCCTCGACGAGGTGAGCCCCTCGTTCATGGTGCCGTCCCGGGAAACGGTCAGATCTTCCGGGTGGTCCACGACAGGGATGTCGAAGGCCTGGGCGTATTCCATCGCGAGCCTCATGAGACCCGAGTCCATCACGGGTAGCCCGTCATCCGTCACGCCGACCGCCCCGGCAGCCGCCAGGCTACCGAACTCGGTCAAGTTCTCACCCTCCATCCCGACGGAGATGGCCCCCATGGGATACACTCGAGCGGCGCCAGCCTTCTTCGCCTCGGCGACCACGAACCCCACCGCGGCCGGATCGTCGATGGGAGGGTCCGTGTTGGGCATGGAGCAGATCGCCGTGAAGCCACCTGCCGCCGCAGCTCTGGCTCCGGTGGCAATTGTCTCTTTGTGCTCCTGCCCCGGTTCCCGAAGGTGTACGTGGACGTCGATGAGGCCCGGCGTGACCACCAATCCGGATGCGTCGATTTCGAGTGCGTCGGCCATTCCCGGGATGCCGTCACCCAGGGCCGCGACCTCTCCGTCTCGCAGAAGAAGATCGGCGGTCCCATCCAGCCCCTGAGACGGATCCACCACCCTCCCACCCCTGAAGAGCAACGGTCTGTGCGTCATGACTCGGCCCCCTCCTTCGCGCGGTCGGCGTTCTCGGGAGTCCCCCCCGCCAGCAGGTAAAGGACCGCCATCCTCACCGCTACCCCGTTGGTCACTTGCCGGAGGATCACCTGTTGAGGTCCGTCGGCAACGTCGCTGTCGATTTCGACCCCTCGGTTCATCGGCCCCGGATGGAGAACGAGAATATCCCTGGGTGCGGCTTGGAGTCGGGCCCGGGTGATTCCGAAGAAGCGGTTGTATTCCTGGAGGCTGGGGATGAACCCCCCTTTCATCCGCTCCAGCTGAAGGCGAAGGACGTTGATGACGTCCGCCCACTCCAGCGCCTCCTCCACCCGTGGGAACACGCTCACGCCCAACTCCTCGATCCGCATGGGGAGGAGTGTTTTGGGCCCGCAAACCCCAACTTCGGCCCCGAGTTTCAGGAGGCCGAAGATGTTCGACCGGGCCACCCTGGAATGGAGCACATCCCCGACGATGCAGACCTTCAGGCCCTCCAGCCGGCCCAGGTGGTCCCGGATGGTGAGCATATCCAGGAGTCCCTGCGTGGGATGCTCGTGCCGGCCGTCACCGGCGTTGATGACGTTGGAGGGAATCCGTTCTCCCAGGAACTGAGCGGCACCTGAGGACCAGTGCCGCATCACGACCATGTCGATGCGCATGGCCTCCAGGTTCCTGGCCGTATCGACCAGGGTCTCCCCCTTCTGGACCGAGGACCCCGATGCGGAGATGTTCACCGTGTCCGCCGACAGGCGCTTCTCCGCGAACTCGAAGGAGATCCGCGTTCGGGTGGAGGCTTCAAAGAACAGATTGACGATGGTCTTTCCCCTGAGGACCGGGACCTTCTTGACCTTCCGCTCAGAGACGTCCTTGTAGGCCTCCGCTGTGTCCAGCAACGCCAGGATCTGCTCGGAGGAGAGGGGCTCGAGCCCCACCAAGTCCTTCCCCAGGACGGATTCGGCTGCGTTCATTCGGTCGCCTCGGGGTTTTGGAGAAGATAGGTCCCCAACTCCCCATCCAACTCCGGTACCAGAACCTCCACATGGGCGCCCGGGAGGTCCTCCTGAATCCTACCGACCACATCCGGTTGGATGGGAACCTCCCGTCCGCCTCTGTCCACCAGGACGCAGAGAAGGATTCGGGAGGGCCGCCCCCAATCCATGAGCTCGTTCATCGCGGCCCGAGCGGTCCGGCCGGTGTGGAGGACGTCGTCCACGATGACCACCGACTTCCCATCGATCCCGTTCTGCGGGAGCTCCGACTCTCCGATCACGGGTCGAGGTCCGATGGCCATCAGATCATCCCTGTAGAAGGTGATGTCCAGGCTTCCGATGGGGATCTCTCCTCCTTCTGCCTTCTCGATCTCGGTCTGGAGGCGAGCCGCCAACTGGACGCCTCTCCGGTGAATGCCCATGAGGACCAGGTCGGCCGTTCCACCATTCTTCTCCACCAACTCTCGGGCCATGCGGGCCAGAGCCCGTTCCACGGCGTTCTGGTCCAGCAAACAGATGCGTTGGGATTCGTTCATTGACCTGCCTTTGGGTGTAAAGGGGCCTGCAGCCGGCGGAAAGTAGATTCGTTCCGGAGGACCTGTCAAACGGCCTTCTCAACGCCCCACCGAGGGGACCGAACCCAACCGCACCGAGAGGGGAAACCTTTACACCGGGAAGGAATCGGAGCATGATGTGCGGCAGTTTTGCGAGGGCAGAACTGACGGGAGGGTGGCCTCCCGAGCCCGCCACCATCGCCCTGATCTCCAGGCGCCTTGGAGGTGTGCCGAGCCTGAATGGAAGACTCCAGGAGGAGTAGCGTGCCGGACGAGATGAAGCCGACCCCGAGTTTGTGGATTTCCCTGGTCCCTGTCGTCATCCTGATCGGAGCGCTCTTCTATACCATCGTCTTCCTGGAGGGCTCAGGCCACATCCCCCTCATGTTTGGAGGAATGGTGGCCGCCCTTCTCGCCGGCCTCTCCCTCAAGATGCCGTGGCCGGACATCCAGAAGGGACTGACGGGGGGAATTGTCACCGCCCTTCCCGCCATTCTCATCCTCATGGTGGTGGGGCTTCTCATCGGGGTTTGGATCGCCAGCGGCGTGGTCCCGGTCATGATCTACTACGGCCTGAAGATCCTCTCCCCAGGCTATTTCCTGGTGGCGACCTGTCTCACCTGCGCCCTCATCTCCCTCGCCACGGGGTCCTCGTGGTCCACGGCGGCCACAGTGGGCTTGGCCCTCATGGGGGTCGGCCAGGCTCTCGCCATTCCCCCCGGAATGACCGCTGGGGCCGTGATCTCGGGAGCCTACTTCGGGGATAAGATGTCTCCCCTCTCCGACACGACGAACCTGGCGCCGGCCGTGGCAGGGACCCAGCTCTTCACCCACATCCGACACATGGTGTACACCACCGTGCCTGCCCTCATCCTGTCGCTGATCATCTTCACCATCATCGGGCTGGTGAGACCGGCCTCGGGAACCGTCGAGACCGCCGACTACACCCTGATGTTGGACACGCTGACCGCGTCGTTCAACCTCACCCCCTGGCTCCTCATCGCACCCGCCGCGGTCCTCTACCTGGTCTACAAGAAGACCCCAGCCCTACCCGCCCTGGCCCTGGGCGTGGCGGTGGGCGCAGTGCTTCTCCTCGTCTTCCAGCGGGAACCGGGGGCAGGGTGGGAAGCCACCATCGGCGGTCTGGTGGAGTCTCTCTACACCGGTTATGTGAGCGAGACCGGCGTCGAGACGGTGGATGAGCTTCTGACCCGGGGCGGACTTTCGTACATGATGGACACCATCGCCCTCATCATCGTCGCCCTCGCTTTCGGTGGAATTATGGAAGCCTCGGGGATGTTGGAGAGGATCGCGGCTGCCATCCTGACGCTGGCCCGGTCGACAGGCACTCTCATCTCGGTGACAATCTTCAGCTGTTTCGGCATGAATATCCTGGCCTCGGATCAGTACCTGGCCATCATCGTGCCGGGCCGAATGTACCGGGGTGCCTTCCTGAAGCGGGGTCTTCACCCAAAGAACCTCTCGCGAGCGTTGGAGGACTCGGCGACCCTCACCTCTCCCCTGATCCCCTGGAATACTTGCGGCGCCTACATGTCCGGAGTCCTGGGCGTTGCGAGCTTCACCTACCTTCCGTTCGCGTTCTTGAACCTCCTATCCCCGCTGATCTCCATGTTCTACGGATTCACTGGAATCACCATCCAGAAGATCGAGGACGACATGGAGTCTCTGGTGGGGGTCACCGAAGAGGAGTTGGCAACCCGGGAGTAGATGGTCTTACCTCACCCGGAAGAGTTCCGCTCCCACTCGATCCAGAAAAGACCACTCTCCGTCTGGTTCCCCTTCGCTCACGGCCCAGTCGTAGGAGAACAGGACCATTCCCCTGGTACCGAGGGCCCTGGCGAGCCTCATCTTGTCGAGAGTGCCGTTGTAGGTGTTCTGGTATACGCCGATTCCCGCCCAGACCCTCTGGGCCCCCGCCGCTTCGATCGCCGCCCGGATCTGCCCCTCGAACACTTCGTTGTCCGGTGTATAGGCCATAGGCGCAACAGCGTCGAGGATGCCGTTCTGGATCCACGCCCTCCAGTCCTGAAATCGACTCCGGTAGGCGTCTTCCGCACCCGGGAATACCGCTGCCGAGACCACCGCGTCGGGCTCCCGCTTCTTCACGCCCAGGTAGATCCGCTCCACCAACTCCGTAATCTGGGCTCTTCTGAACTCCCCCCAGGGGCCCGGAAGGGCGTCCACGAAGGCCAGGGGATCGGCCCGGTATTCCAGGTCCAACTCCTCGAACCGCGCCGGGGGCACCCGCGGGGATACCCAGGTGCGGAAGCGCTCCAGTGCGCCCCTGGAATAGTCGAATTCGGGGTTGGGGTAACGGATGTAGTCGAAATGAAGACCATCCAGCGCGTAGGAGTCCAGTAGATCCATCCACACCGAGTAGAGGTGCTCCTTCACTTCGGGATGGGAGGGGGCCGAGTATAGGCCCTCGACGCGATCGGTGTTCGCGAGCGCGTAGTCCAGGAGGGACCCGGCGAATCGAGGACTCCAGGGATCTACCGTGAAGAGCTCTCTGGCCAACTCCCTCGGCACCGCCAACAGATCCGGTCGCCGGGCGATGAGATGCGCAGGGTCCGTGGGTAGCCCTCCCAATCCACCGACGAGGTGCGCGTTGATCCACGCATGGACCCCGAGGCCTCGGGCATGGGCCTCCTGGATTACCAGGGCCAAGGGATCGAACCCAGGGCCGTGCCGATCCAACGCTTCCGGGCGGGGCTCCCATCGACTCCGATAGTAGGCGTCCCCCCGACCCCTGACCTGAACGATCAGAGTATTGAATCCCGCCCGGTGCGCACGCTCCACCATGGCCCGTATGGAGTCCGGATGCGTCAGGGTGGTCCGGACTACCCAAAGGGCACGGACCTCCCCGGGGAGGGGCAAGGGGGCCGTGGTGACGGTGGGGGGAGGCGCGGGTCGAGGCGGGGCGGTTACGATCGGTTCTTCCTGCCGGGCCCGGGGGACAGGCGTCGGCTCGGGTGCCGGGGGGGTGGGGCCGGCCACCATGGAACAACCTGAGGTGGTCGAGAGAAGTGCGATGGAGGCGAGACCCCGGAGGGGGATCCGTTTCTGGAATCTCATCGTCGAGCCTTGAAGAAAGCCTTGAGGAGTGTTCCGCACTGTTCAGCCATGATCCCCCCCTTCACCTCCGCCCTGTGGTTCAACCGAGGATCCTGCAGGAGATTCCCGAGGCTACCCGCCATTCCTGCCTTCGGATCCACTGCGCCGTACACGACCCGTGGCACTCTGGCCAGGACGATTGCCCCGCAGCACAGGGCGCAGGGCTCCAGGGTCACATACAGTGTGGTGTCTTCCAGTCGAAAATCGCCCTGGGAGGCCGCTGCCGCTCGGATGACCAACACCTCGGCGTGGGCCGTGGGATCGGAATTCGACACGGTTCGGTTGTGGCCTTCGGCGAGTAGTCCTCCGTCCCGAACCAGCACGGCTCCCACAGGCACCTCACCCAGGTGGGCAGCCAGACGGGCCATCTCCAAAGCCCGGGCCATCCACTGACGGTCTTCCCGTCGGACGGTCTCTGAATTGGAGGGAGGGTGGCGCTCTTCCATCAGACCAAGTGACGCACTGCACCCGTTGACGATTGGAATGAGTTCAAAATGGGAGGCGCCGGGTTTCGGCCCCGGGGGGCACGGGTCGATCCTAGTGGGCGACGGAGGTGACGGAGGCCGGGAGGTGGTCGATCCGCCTGTAGATTCCCGTGATCCGCCCCAGAAGGATCAGGCGGTCGGGGTCTTCCACGACCGTTGGGGGACCCTGCCCCACGAGCGGCTGCAGGAGCACAGATCTGCCGTTCCTGTTGAACCGGAAATAGGCGGGCCGGCCTCCGAGGTTGGCCGCGACTACTGCACCCTCGGACACCTCCCCTACGCCGGCGGGCTCGAGAAGGACGTAGTCCCCTTCGATACAGCCCAACGGAGCCAACTCTTCCGCCCGAGCCTGAACGAAGAAGGCTCCCTTTTCCCCGGCCAGCCGCCGGTCCAAAGTGAGGAACATCTCGGCCCGTGATGCACGCTGGCCGGCCCGGTCATGAGGTAGGTTGGAGAAGCAGGGAACGGAAACAGCTTGGGCGTTCAAGTCCATTCCGAGGATCTTCACGCCCCTGGACCGGGAAGGGTCCCGCTCCAGAAAGCCCTTGTCGGCGAGGGCCTGTAGATGTTCGGAAACCGTCTTGGTGCTCTTGATCCCGAAGCGCTCCCCGATCTCACGGATGGAGGGTTGGTAGGTGTTCGAGCGAAGGTAATCGACCATGTAGTCGAGGATCTTGCGCTCAATATCCGAAAGATTGGGGGGCATCCAGCTCTCCAATTACCGAATGTGGTAACGGTCGCACAGCGACCTGGTTCAATGGATGGCTCGCTATCCTAATGTGCCCCCTCAAGCAGTGTCAAGAAAGGGTTTTGTTTCCGTTGGGCCTCAGGCACCCCCGTCATATGTTCCCGCCTTCAGAAAGGCCAATGCCCGGTCGATACGGGTCAGGGACCGGCCCCGCCCCAGGAGCAGAAGAACATCGAAAATACCCGGGCTCGCGGAGGATCCTGTCAAGGCCAGCCGAAGGGGCTGGAAGACCTTTCCGGCGCCGATGCCCATCTCCTCCGCCAACCCCCGTAGGCGCCGTTCCAACGCTTCCTCAGCCCAGGGGCAATCCTCGAGGGCTTCCCTGACCTTTTCTATGCGTTCGATGACTTGCTCTAAGTCTTTTATCCAAATTTTCTTAACCGCCTTTTCCTCATATTCAACTTCGCTCAGAAAATACGGCACCGCCTGCTTCACCAGATCTTCCAGCGTTCTCGACCTGGGCTTCAGCAGCTCCACCAGGATCAACAGGTCCAAAGGCGGTTCTGCGCTGACCTCCTGCTCCTCGGTACTAAGGAGGCCCAGGCGGTCGCTCACCTGCTCCAGGATGTCTTCCGTGGGGGTCCGCATGAGGTGCTGCCCGTTCAACCACTCCAGCTTTTCGGTGTCGAAAATAGCGCTCTTTTTCAGGACCCTATCCAGGGAGAATGCCGCCACCAATTCCGCCTGCGAGAGTACTTCCCGATCGTCGCCGGGCGACCAGCCCAGGAAGGCCAGGAAGTTGACCATCGCTTCGGGGAGGATCCCTTCTTCGGCGTAATCCCCCACCGCTGTGGCCCCGTGCCTCTTGGACAGCCTCCTTCCGTCCGGCCCGAGAATCATGGGCACGTGGGCAAAGGCGGGGACCTCCCGACCGAGTGCTTCATAGAGGAGGATCTGTTTCGGTGTGTTGGACAGGTGGTCGTCCCCTCTCAGGACGAGGGTTATCCCCATTTCGACGTCGTCAGAAACCACCGCCAGGTTGTACGTCGGCGTACCATCGCTCCGGAGAATCACCAGGTCGTCGATCTCGTCGTTTTTGAAGCGCATCTCTCCGTGGACCCGATCCTCCCACATCGTCTCTCCCTCCGGGACCCGGAAGCGGACGGCGAAGGGGGTCCCAGCGGACACCAACTCCTCCTCCTGCTCCGCGCTGCGCCCATCGGCCCTTGCCCGAGCCCGTCGAAGCCGCTTGCCTGCTTCCTGGTCCTCTTCCCGGTCCCGTGCGGCTTCCTCCGGGCTGGAGAAGTCCCGATAGGCCTGGCCCGTCGTCAAGAGCGCCAGGGCGTCGGCCTTATGCCGCTCCAACCCTTCGCTCTGGAATAAGGGGCCTTCGTCCCACTCCACGCCCAGCCACGTGAGACCGTCCAGGATCGCCCGGGTATGCTCCTCGCTCGATCGCTCCCGGTCGGTGTCTTCGATGCGGAGTACCAGGATCCCATCCTCTTTTCGGGCGAGGATCCAGTTGAAGAGAGCCGTACGGGCTCCGCCGACGTGGAGATAACCCGTCGGGGACGGGGCAAAACGTAACCGGAGGGTCATTGAATTCCCTGGTGAGGGTGCGTGCCTGCCGGCGCGGCCGGCAATGAGCTTCAGGGCCGGGGCCCCGTCTATCCCAGTCGGTGCTTGAGAATCTCCTGAACGGCCTTGGGATCGGCCCGACCCTGGGTCCGCTTCATGATGAGTCCCGTGAAGAATCCCATGAGTCCGGTCTTCCCTCCCTGGTATTCGGCGACCTTCTCAGGGAACTCCGCCAAAACCTCCTGAGCCACCGTGGCTAGGGCTTCCGTATCCGACAGCTTCTCCAGACCCCGTTCCTTCACCGCAGCCCTCGGATCGATTCCGCTCAGGACCATCTCTCCGAAGATCTCCTTGGCAACGGGCTGGGAGATCGCGCTCTCGTCCAGGAGGGCGACAAGCGATGCGAGGGAGGAGGGTGAGAGCGGGAGATCCGAAAGGGCACGGCCCTTCAGTTCCCTGAGAAGCTCGTTCACCATCCAGTTGGCCAGCCCTGGCCCGTTGCCATGAGACTGGAAGGCCTCCGTGAAGAAGGTCGCCAGCTCCTCGGAGCCGGACAGGATGTCTGCCTGACCTTCGGATAGCCCGACCTCCTCTCGAAACCGCCGGAAGCTGGAGGCCAGCGTCGGATTGGCGGCACGGGTGCGATCCCGGGCTTCCCGGCCGGTGTCAGTGCCGGGAGAATCCAGGGGTGGTGCCTGCTCAGGTTCGACCACTGCGACTTTTTCGGCGCGGACGGATGCTTTGCCCTTCCCAGCCGCGTGGACCTGTCCGAAATCCGCCCGTTTCCCCCACGTATCTCTCAGCGTGACGATCCGGTTGATGACCAGGCGGCCCGGGCTCGAGTCCTCCATGTCGGCCATGAAATAGCCCTGACGCTCGAACTGATAGCGGGTCCCTACGGGGTCCCGCCCCACGGCAGGCTCTACATAAGCGTTCTCCAGAACCACCATGGAGTCGGGATTCAGCCTGGAGGTGAAGTCCTGACCTTCCGGGACATCCTCCGGATCGGGAGCCGTGAACAGGCGATCGAAGAGGCGAACCTCGACCGGGAGGGCGTGAGCCGCCGAGACCCAGTGGATCGTGCCCTTGACCTTCCGGCCATCCCCTGCGCTTCCACCCCTGGTCTCAGGATCGTACGTGCATCTGAGCTCAGTCACCTCCCCGGTGGATGGATCCCGAACGACCTCGTCGCACCGGATGAAGTAGGCGTAGCGCAGGCGGACCTCTCTGCCCGGAGCCAGCCGGAAGAAGTCCTGGGGCGGATCTTCGAGGAAATCGCTCCGCTCGATATAGAGCTCCCTGGAAAAAGGCACCATCCTCGATCCTTCCAGGGGGACGTCGCGGGGGTACGACGGAGCCTCCAACTCCTCTGATCCGCCCTCAGGGTAGTTCGTGATGACCACCCTGAGCGGTCTGAGGACTCCCATGACCCGGGGAGCGGTCCGGTTCAGATGGTCCCGGATGGCATACTCCAACTTCCCCATGTCGACGCGATTGTCCGCCTTGGCGACGCCGATCATCTCAGCGAAGTTCCGGATTGCTTCCGGGGTGATGCCTCGTCGTCGCATGCCCGCGATGGTGGGCATCCGGGGATCGTCCCACCCGTCGACGTGGCCCCCATCCACGAGCTTCAGCAATTTCCGCTTGCTCATGACGGTGTAGTCGAGGTTCAAGCGGGCGAATTCGTACTGATGGGACCTGGGCTCCTGGAAACCGACCTGTTCCAGAATCCAATCGTAGATCTCCCGGTTGTTGTCGAACTCCAGGGTGCAAAGGGAGTGGGTGATGTCCTCGAACGCGTCCGAGAGGCAGTGGGTGAAGTCGTAGAGGGGGTAGACGCACCACTCGTCTCCCCTGCGATAGTGGGAGGCGTGGCGGATTCGATAGAGAACGGGATCCCGCATGATCATGTTGGCGTGGGCCATGTCGATCTTGGCCCTGAGCACGTGCTCCCCATCACCGAACTCGCCGGCCCTCATCCTCTCGAACAGCTCAAAGTTCTCTTCCACGGAGCGGTCGCGGTACGGACTGTCCCGTCCCGGCTCCGTGACGGTGCCCCTGTACTCCCTGATCTCCTCCTCGCCGAGGGAATCGACGTACGCCCTGCCCTTCCGGATCAGAATCAGGGCGCTCTCATAGAGGCGATCGAAGTAGTCGGACGCGAAATGAAGGTGATCCCCCCAATCGTACCCCAACCATCGAACGTCCTCCTGGATCGACCGGACGTACTTCATGTCCTCCGTGAGGGGATTGGTGTCGTCGAACCGGAGATGGCAAACCCCTCCGTTCTCCGCCGCCAGTCCGAAGTTCAAGACGATGGACTTGGCATGTCCGATATGGAGATACCCGTTGGGTTCCGGGGGAAACCGGGTTTCCACCCGGCCCCCATAGGTGCCTTCCTCCTGATGCCTGGCCACGATGGCTCGGATGAAGTCCGTTCCTTCCTTGCGGCCGCCGCTGGGGTGATCACCGGCCATGGGTGCTCCTTCTTCCACAGGTGTCTTCAGGGCTCAACCGGTCCAGCCGTATGAAAGTACCAAATGAGGGGAGGTTTTGGAGGGGGCCGGAAGCCGGAGCGACTTGGACCTTCACAGGCGCCCGAGGGTTGAAAGGACCCTGTGATGCAACGATGTTTTCCGCTCTCCGACATGATCGGCCGCCTCCGGCTGGGGGCCAATGGGTTGATTCGCCATGCAATGCACCAGGAACCGAATCTCATCCTCCGCTGTTCTCCTCCTCTTCCTCGCCCTGCTATCGGGATGCGCTCCTGGCGGTGCGGACGAGTTCTCGATGGCACCCAGGGAGCTCCTGGACCGCCTGGGAACCGAGGAAGCGCCTATCGTCCTGGATGTGCGGAGCCCCTGGGAGTACCAGGGTGGCCATATCCCCGGCGCCTACAACCTGGAAGATCGCCAGATCGCCTACCGCATCGAGGAGCTGAAACAGCTCAAGGACCGGGAAATCGTGGTGTACTGTGAAGTCGGCCCCAGAGCCCGGTGGGTGGAGGGCTACCTTCGGCAGGAGGGCTTCACAAATGTGAAGCACCTCATGGGCGATTATTCCGGCTGGCGGAGAAGCGGAAATCCCGTCGAGTAGCGACTTGTCCTCAGGCTGCCGACGCTGCGGCCTTCCGCTCGAACAGGAAATACAGGGCCGGAGTGGTTGTCAGGACGAAGAAGGTAGAGGACAGCAATCCCCCGATCAGGGCGTACGCCAAGGCATTCCAGATGTTCGCATCTGCCCCCTGGCTGAACAAAACCAGGGGCAGAAGTCCCAGGACCGTGGTGGTCGTGGTCATGAGGATCGGCCTGACGCGCTCCAGCGTTCCCTGAAGGATGGCCTCCTGAAGAGCCACCCGTCCCTCCCTCCGGATCTGGTTGATGTGGTCCACGAGGAGGATCGCGTTGTTCACTACGATCCCCCCCATCATGATGACGCCGATGTAGGCCTCCCTGGTGAAGGTGGCATTGGCGTAGAAGAACATCAGGAATACGCCGATCAACGCCATGGGCACCGTGAGGAGGACGCAAAGTGGCTGTTTCATGGACTCGAACAGGGCCGCCGTGACCATGTAGATGAGGAGGATGGAGATGGCCAACACCATGTAGATCTGTTCTCTCTCCTCATCACTCCACCGCCATCTCTCCCGCTCCTTGATGGAGTACCCCGGCGGTAGCACCGTCGCCTCCAATACCGCATCTCGGACGAGATCTCCGAGCTTGGTGGGCCCTCTGAACTCGTAGGCGACCGTCCGTTCGTACTGCTGGTTCTCCCTGCGAATCCGGGCGAGGATTTCCTTAGGATAAACGGCGACCACATCCCCGATTCGAATGGCCGTGCCGTTGGTGGCGGTGATCATGGTCTCCTGAAGCTCGCGAAGGTCCACCTCCCGGAATCCTTCGACCTTCACGTCGAGCCTGAGTTCCTCTCCGCCGATCTTCAGGATGTCCTGACGGGTCTGCCCTTGAATCACCGCGGACATCCTTCCGACGAATTCCTGGACCGACATGTCGTACCGGGCCAAGGCGTCCCGGTCGATCTCCACCACGAACTCCGTGGCCTTGTCTCGGTCGTACCAGGCGCCTGATGCGTTGGTGTCCACGTCCCGGATCCGGGACATGCGCGTGAGTCTCCGACCGAGGTCCTCGGCGATGTCTCTAACCCGTTCGTAGTTGTAGCCGAGCACCTGAATGTTGTACTGGGGTGGAGAGCCCCCGCCCCCATAGAACGACGGCCCGAACCCCTGCACCCGGACCTCCGCTCCCGAATACTGGAGGGAATAAGCCACCATCTGCTCTTTGATGGCCGGCGGCACCGCCGTCGTCTCCAGCTCCTCGGGGAACTCGACCATGATGAAGCCGTAGGTTCCTCGAACGGTGGAGGTGAACTTCTCCACCTCCGAAAGTGCCGACAGCTTCTCCTCGAAGAACCGCACCAGCTCGTCCGTCCGTTCCAGGTCGGAGCCACGGGGAAGGGTGACCCGGATGCTGATGTAGGTGTCCTGCCCCCACCCCCCACCCCAGAGGACTCCCCGCGTGACGTACCGGTCGAACAGGTAGTAGGAGCTACCCAGGCAAGCGACGGCGAGGATGACCGCCCCCCAGGGGAACCGGAGGGTGGTCCCCACCAACCACCGGTAGATCCGGACGTAGAAAGGCGGGTGGAAGCCCGACCGACCTCCCCATCCCGGACCGGGACCGGCCCCAACCTCCGGAGGCGCTTCCTCCGTCCCCCGGGGTTCCGGCCCGTCCACTCCACCGAAGTCCATGGGTTGAGGTTCCGGGGCCGCTGTGGCCCGCCAGCTGACACGGGGGCCCCGACCCACGCCCAGGATCCTCCCGGCCAGGGAGGGGATAAAGGAAAAGGCCACGAACAAAGAGGCCAGCAGCGTCAGCCCGACCACCAGCGCCAGGGGGACGTAGTACACCCTGAGCTCCCCCTGGAGGTACACGAAGGGGACGAAGACGATGAGGGTCGTGGCCGTCGCTGCGAGGATTGGGAGGACCACCTGTCGGGCGCCGGATTCCGCAGCAACGAGGGGCTCCTCCCCCCCCTGCCAACGTCGGTAGACGTTTTCCAGCACCACGATGGAGTTGTCCACGATGAGCCCGAAGCCCATGGCCAGGCCCATGAGGGTGAGGAGGTTCAGGGAGAGTCCGCCAAAGTAGATCAGATTCAGGGCGATAAGGACCGAAAAGGCGATGGTTGCGAATACCACGCCGGCGGAGCGAAAGGACCTGAGGAAGACCAGAAGCACCAGGAAGATCACTGCTGCCGACACCATGGCCCGGTAACGGAGGCTGGTCAGCTGTTCTTTGATGTCTTCGCTCTCGTCCTGGTCCAGGATGAGCCGGCTCCCGGCCGGAAGACGGCTCTCCAATGCCGTCATCCGCGCCTTCACCCGGTCCGCCACACGGACGGTGTTGGCTCCGACCTCCTTCATCACGAAGAAGGAGACCGCGGGACGACCATCGATGCGGTAGTACTGCTCGATCTCTTCGTAAGTGTCCCGAACCAGGGCCACGTCCGACACCCGAATCAGACGCCCGCCCGTCGCCGAAACGATGGCGTCCCGGATCTCCTGGACGGACGACGGCCGGTTCCGGATGGTCACGGCCCATTCATTCGTGCCTTCGCGGATTGCCCCAGCTTCACGGACCAGATCCAGGTCCGTGATGTTCTGGAAGATCACCGAGGGCGTGAGGCCCAGGGAAGTGACCCTGTCCTCGTCCATCTCGATCTCCAGGAGCCGATCTCTGCCCCCATACACCCTTACCACTGCCACACCCTGGATCTGGTTCACTTCGGGCGCGACATCGTCCTCCAGAAAGGTCTGGAGGGCTTCCAGGGTGTACGGCCCGGTCAGCGTGTATCGGAGGAACGCCCTTCCGGCCTGGGCGGCGAACTCCGGTGGGACGTAGGGGGATACGTTCACAGACCGGACACCGGGGGGAAGCTCCTCCTCCAGTGTCGCCAACCGCTCACTCAGGTCCAACCTGGCGAAGTCCATGTCGGTTTCCCGATTGAACTCCACGTCGATCGATGCGATTCCCGTCCCCTGCTGCTCGTAGGACTCGGAGGTGACCTTCTCCACGCCCCTGACCTGCTGAATCACGGACTCGATGGGTGAAGTGAGGAACGCCTCGATGGTTTCGGGCGATGCGCCAGCCCACCGTGCGGTGACCTGAAGGCGCGGTAGCTGGGTGTCCGGGAGGAGCTCGATGGGGATGTTCCTCCAGGCCGCTACTCCCAGCATGGCCACTGCCAGGTAGGTCATGGCCACTGCCACGGGACGACGGATGGATAGGCGGATCATCAGTCCCCGGCCTCCTTTGCCGGCTCAGGCGATAACGGTCCACCCGCGACACCCGCTACCCGGACCTTGATCCCCTCCACCAGGGAGTAGACCACCGGGACGATGATGAGCGTGAGGATGGTCGCCACCAGGAGCCCTCCGATCACTGCGATGGCCAGGGGGGCCCGGAGGTCGGCCCCGCGACCGATCCCGAGGGCCATGGGTGTCAGCCCCAGCACGGTGGTCACGGTGGTCATGACGATGGGTCTGAGGCGCACCCGCCCCGCCTCGAGGATCGCCTCCCGCAGGGGCATCCCCTGGCGCCGAGCCTGATTGATGAAATCCACCTTCACAATGGAGTCGTTCACCACGATTCCCACGAGGATCACCGATCCGATGAGGCTCATGGTGTTGATCCCTTCTCCGGTAAGGAGGAGGGCCATCACGGCGCCCACCACGGCCAGAGGCACCGCGGTCAGGATGGTGAAGGGGTGGATGAACGACTCGAACTGGGCTGCCAGGATCATGTAGACCAGGAGCAGTGCCAGCCCGAAAGCGAACGCCAGATCCCGGAAGGACCTCCGCATTTCCTCGTTCTCGCCACCCACCTCGATCCTCACGTCCCGTTCCACGGGAAGCCGGTTCAGGGCCCGGGACACAGCTGTGATGGCCCCGTCCAGCCCGCCGGAAACCACGTCGGCGTAGACCGTTACGACACGCCCCTGATCCTCGCGATGAACCTCCGCCGGGGCCACGGCCTCTTGAACGGCGACCAACTCCCGGAGAGGTACACCCTGGACCCTCAAGTCCCGGAGAGTCTCCTGGGCATAACGGAGGGTGTCGGGGAGCCGAACCACGATCCCGATCTTCCGGTCGAAATCCACGAACTCGGTTGCCCGATCGCCACGCATGGCCCGCTCGACAGTCTCGGCAATGGCCCTGGGGTCGATCCCATAGCGGGCGGCCACCTCCCGAAGGATCTCCACCTGGACCTCCGGCTGGCCGCGCTCAGTCCCCAGGCGGACGTTCCCGAGCTCCGGCAACTCCTCCAAGAGGTTCCTCACGGATTCCGCTCGTGGGAACGTCAAATCCAGGTCCTCACCCCGCACGCGAACGGCGATATCCGCGTCCACCCCTCCGAGGATCTGCCCGAGCGCTGTGGCCTGTCCCGTTTCAAAGGAGAGGCCGGCCTCGGGGAATCGGGATTCGATGGCTCGAACCCGGTCCAGTACCCCATCGGTTGAGACTCCGGGATGCAGGCGAACCTGGAACAGCGCCGTGTTCACGCCCGAGCTCTCCTCGCTCTCCGCATAGGAACGCACGTCCTTCCCGATTCTGGAGAACACGGCGGCCACTCCCGGGTCCTCCAGAAGAGCCGCTTCGATGAGATCGCCGGTGGCCGCTGTGGCTGGAAGGGAAGTCCCTTCTGGCAACTCCAGGCGCACGTCGAAGGAGCCCTGGTCCACATCGGGCAGGAGGTCCCGGTCCAGGACCGCGCCGACCAGCACCGAGCCGGCCAGAGTGGCCACGGCGAGCCCCATCACACGGCCCCGATGATCCAAGGACCAGTCCAGGGCGGCATGGTACCGCTCCGCGAAGGCATCGAACCTGCGGTCGAAGGCCCGGAGGAACGGCCCGAAGGTGCGGGAGAGGAAACCACCGGCCAGCTCTGCCCAGAATCCCAGGAGTTGCCGAGCTACACTCCAGAGGAAGGCCAGGAGGAGGAAGGGGGAACGGAGTACCCACACGGCGCCCCGCCCCACCTTGCGCCAGAGCCCGGGTCCCCCGCTGGCTTTCTCCGGAACCGCCGCCCCCTCGGGCGCTTTTGCACCTGCCAGGTCGAATCTGGCCGCCAGGGCAGGTAAAAGGGTCAACGCAACAACGAGGGAGGCGAAAAGTGAGAAGGCGACTGCCAGAGAGAGAGACCCGAAGAGCTCTCCTGCCACCCCCTCGACATAGATGATCGGCCCGAAGACGCTGATGGTAGTGAGGGTCGAGGCCGTGATGGCCCGTTGGACCTCCTCGGCCCCCTTCCCCGCCGAGAAGACGGCGTTCTCCCCGAGCTCCTCCCGGTGTCGGAAGATGTTCTCCAACACCACAATGGAGTTGTCCACCAACATCCCGACACCTAGGGCGAGGCCTCCCAGGCTCATGATGTTCAGGGAAACGCCCGCCGCCTCCATGAGGGCGAACGTCCCAACCACCGAAATCGGAATGGCCAGGGCGATGGCCACAGGGTACCGGGGGTCCCTCAGGAAGAGGAACAGGACCAGGAAGGCCAGGATGCCCCCGAAGACCAGCGCCTGGACCACGTTGGAGATGGAATCGGCGATGAACCCCGCCTGGCTGGAGGCGACGTCCAGTTGGTAGTCGGGGTATTCCTCCCCAAGCAGATCCAGCGTGCCCTGGACGTCTTCGGCCACCTGCACGGTATTGGCCCCCGACTCCTTGAAAACCAGAATCCCCACGGACTCGTGGCCGTTGTATTTGGCGATGGACTCCCGCTCGGCGAACCCATCCACCACCCGACCGATGTCCGAGAGCCGGACCAGGCGAAACCCGCCTTCACTCTCGGCGCTCCCCGGGTCCCGTTGCCGGGCCACCACCACATCCTCGATCTCGGCGACGGTCTGGAACTCACCGAGAGTGCGGAGGGGATACCGGTACCGCCCGCGCATGATGGTGCCGCCGGGAGCGCTCACGTTGGCAAAGGCCAACGCCTGGGCCACCTGGTCGAAGGACAAGCCGTAGGACTCCAGGAGGCGTGGATCCACCTCCACCTGGATCTCGCGATCCAGACCACCTGTGACGGCCGCCTCGGCCACACCATCCAGCTGCTCCAGGCGCCGTCGGAACACCGACTCCGCCGCTTCCTTGGTGGCCCATAGATCCGCCCCACCGGCAACGGAGATGGCCATGATGGGCTCGGATTCGGGATCCACTCTCAGGATCCGGGGGCGGGTGGCCGTCTCGGGAAGCGCTTCCCGGATGTTGTCCAGTCGCTCACGGACATTCAGCATCGCGAAGTCCATGTCCGTTCCCCAGGCGAACCTGAGGGTCACCAGGCTCACGCCCTCCCTGGACACGGAAGTGACCCGCTCTACCCCCGGAACGGCCGCAGCTTGGGCTTCCACCCGCTCGGTGATGAGGCGCTCCACCTCAGCGGGCGCCACGTCCGGGTAGGAGGTATAGACCACCAACCTGGGGTAGCTCACGTCGGGCAGGAGGTCGATGGGGAGGCGGAGGAAGGAGATGACGCCGAGGAGGATCACGGCCAGAAACAACATGGCCACGGCCACAGGCCGCCGTGTGGAGGTGGAAGGGATGGACACGGTCAGCCCTCCCTTTCCTCGCCGCGGGACCCCTGATCAGAGCCCACCTCTGCCTCGGCACCGGTCCCGGAGCCCAGTTCCAGATCCCCCACCGTCTCTTCGAGGTTGACTCGGGCTTCCAAAAAGCCGAACAGCTGGGTGATGACCTCCCGCTCCGCATTGGCGGCGTCGTCGATGTCCCGCTGCAGCTCGGTGAACGTCCTGGATCCCAGGCGGAACTGCTCACGAGCCAGGTTCAGTCTCTCCTGGGCAATCTCCCTGGACCGGAGGGCGATTTGATAACCCTGGTAGGCCGTCTGAAGGGAGATGAGCTGCGAACGGACCGCCTCATCCAGCAGGAGTCGGGTTTTCCTGAGGGTTTCCTGGGCGTTCACCCTCCCCACCTCGGCCTCCGCCACCCGAGCCTGGGTCTGGAAGCGGGAGAAGAGAGGGATGGAAAGGGACATGCTCGTGTTTCCGTAGCGCCCCTGATCCGGATAGAGGTCGAACAGGGCGTCCCTCTCCTGGGCGAAGGTCCTCTGGTTGAACCCGAACGAGAGGCTCAGGGTCGGCCAACGGCTCCCTCTGGCCGACCGGGCCTGAGCGGCGCTCACATCCAGCTGGGCCACCTGCTCGAGAGCCGTGGGGCTGGATTCCTGCGCCCTGGCCACCAACTGGTCGGCGTCCAATCCCGATGGATCAAAAGGTTCCGGGGGGGCCGCCGAGAGCCCGAACACACCCAACCCAGGGTCCCCTATGGCCCGCCGGAGGCTCAGGATTCCCTGTTCGAACTGAGCCCGAGTCGATTGAATGCGCTGTTCCTGCCGTTGGACATTCAACTCCGCGGCCAGGACCTCCACTCTCGTGGCGCCGGCCAGGTCGTACATGCGGCGCGTCAGCTCCAAATCCAGGTGCCTGCCCTCCAGCAGATCCTCTTCGACCTGGAGGGTCGCCTGCTGGGCCTGGGCCCTGTGGTAGATCCTGACCACCTCGGCCCGGATGGTCCGCAGCTGGGTCACCACGTTGGCTTCCCGCACTCGGGCCTGGGCGCCCTGAATCGACAGCTCGTGGAACCTCTGTCCTCCCTGGAAGAGCGTGATGCTCCCCCCGAGGTACTGAGAGGAGCTGGAGGAGGTGTTCCATTCGGTGACGGGGTTCTCGATGGGGTTCCCGAAGAAGTCCTGGGAGATCAGCTGGCGATCGAAGTTGAGCCCCGTCCCGGCCTGGAGGGTCAGGTTGGGGAGGAACGCACCCAACGCCTCTCGCCTTCCGGTCCGGCTGAGCTCCAGGTTGTTCTGGGCCATCCGGAAGTCCGGATTGTGGGTTCGGGCCCGATCCAGGGCATCCTCCAGTGAGAGGACCGTCCCCTCTTGAGAGGTAAGTGGGCCCGGAAGGAGAAGGAGAACGGAAGACAGAATGAGCCCCGCTGCTGCTCTCGCTCCTCTGCAGCCGGCCCCTGACCCGACGGCTACCGCCGGGCCAGTCACTGTTCCGCCCCCCGAGCCGAGCCCTCGGCGCTCTCGACCAGGGTGACGGGGGCGTCGTGGATGATGTAGAAGTGGTTGTCGACGAGGACGATCTCCCCCGGCTCGACCATGGAGGTTTCCTCGTTCGCCAGAATCTCCACCTGTGTGTCGTTCTCCATCCCGGTGGTCACATAACGCCACTTCGCCCGACCGTCCTCGAACACGAAGAGCATGGTCCGCCGGTCCTTCTCCAGGATGGCAGATCTGGGCACCAGGATTCGGTCCGGGAAGAAGTTCGCCTCCAAGGAAACCCGAGCGTACATGCCCGGCTTGATCCGTCCCCTGGGGTTCGAGAGGAGAACGGTCACTCGGGCCGTCCGACTTTCCGGGTCCACAACCGGGTTGATGGTGGAGATGCGGCCCGAAAAGGTCTCCCCCGGGAAGGCGGCGAAGGTGACCGTTGCCCTCCGGCCCTCGGAGAGGTAGCCGATCTCCGCCTCCAGGACTTGAACCTCGACTTTGATGGGATTCAGGTCCACCACCGTCATGAGGTCCGTGCCGGGGCTGGCCTGCTGCCCCTCTACCACATTCAAGTTGGCCACGCGTCCGGGGAATGGGGCCCTCACCGAAGTCCGCTCGAGGTTGATCTCCGCCTCCCTGAGGGCCACATCGGCCTGGGCCAGCCCACTCCGGGCCCGGGCCAGGCGATCACGCTCCTGCCGGGCCTGGGGATCGACGATCTCCTCATCCCCGAAAGTCATTTCCTGGTAGCGGGCCTGAGCGTTCACCAGGTCGGCTTGGGCTCTTGCCGCCGCGAGGGCGTACTCGGTGGTGTCGAACTGGAGAAGCAGTTCCCCGGCCTCGACAGTCTGGTTCTCCTCCACCGGGATATCGGAGATGATCCCGTCCACTCTGGACAGGACCGGAGCCCGGTTGACGGCCTCGGCCTGACCGGCGGCGGTCACGGTGATCCAAAGGGTATCCCTCACGACTTCGGCCCCCACCACCGGTTGAGGCACGTCAGTCGCAAACTGCTGGGAGGCCGACTCGGGAAGGACGGCTTCGGAGTCGGCGGTCTCCGCCGAACCGGTCTCTTCAGGTTCTGCCCTGAGGCGGTAGTAGATTCCGACGGCCAGTGCGCCGACGATGATGATAAAGGACAGGAATCCGAGGATCTTCCTAGAGAGCTTCATCCGTCCGCCGAGGGCGAAATGTGATCGAGTAGGTCTCCCGGAGGGGGAAACCGGTCCTTCTTGAGACGTACGACAAAACCGGACCGTTGCTTCATTTCGGACACCTCTGCCCGTTCTTTTCAGCCATGGTCCAGCCTGGGAATACTGCCCTCCCACCGGGGCCAATGCAATGGAGGAGAGGGCCTGACTGGAAATGCTCTACTCCGCCCCTCCCCTCCCCGACCTCGACGGGGGTCGCCTCTCAAAAAAAGCCCCCAGGGGGAATGGGAAACCCGGGACAGATTGCCCCAATTCCCAGATCATCCATATTAGAACGGTCTTGGAGACGTGTGGTGCGGTCCCGTGCAGGGGGGCAGGCCCAGGAGATTATGGCAAAAACTCAATCCAGACGCCCTGAGGAACTGGCGGCCCTCTACGAGATCGGCAGCGCGATCCTCAGCACCCTGGACGTGGAGTCGATCCTGCAGCGGGTGTGTGAGAATGCCCAGAGACTCCTCAACGCGTCCGGCGCCTGTATCACCGAGTACCGTCCGGATCAGGAGGAGTTCTTCCTCAAAACCTGCTCCGGAACCTTCTGTCCTGCGCTGAACTACACGTTCCCATCCCAGAGGAGTCTCAGCAGCCGGGCCCTCACGCAAGGGGAGCCCGTCATCGACAACCAGGTGCCGGACGGGCCCGCGGCCTCCGTGGCCGCCTCCCTGCCTGTGTCCATCGAGCGAGTGCTCATCGCCCTCTTGAACGGCCGAAGAGGAGTTCTCGGGACCCTGGTTCTGACAGCGTCTTTCGACCGGGAGCCCTTCACGGAGTCAGACGCCGAGCTCCTCTCTGCATTCGCCACCCAGGCCGCTCTGGCGGTGGAGAATGCCCGGTTCTACCAGACCGAACGTAGCCGCGCCCAGGAGTTGGAGCGCTTGCGAAAGGAGCGGGAGGAGCAGATCCAGCGTCTCCACGATCTCCACGCGGCCGGCCTGGCGGTGACCTCCGACCTGGACCTGAGCGAGCTGTTGAACCGTGTGGCGGAGGAGGCGCGGAAGCTCACCGGCGCCCGGTACGCCGCCCTCGGCGTCCTCAACGCCGATATGTCCGGGCTCTCCCAATTCATCACCAGCGGGATGACGGAGGAAGAGATCGCCGGGATGGGGCCACTCCCCGAAGGACACGGCCTGCTAGGCGCAGTGATCACGGAGGGGAGGACCATCCGGTTGGAGAACGCGTCGGCCGACCCTCGAGCGGCGGGGGTGCCGGAGGGCCACCCGGTGCCAGACTCGTTCCTCGGGGTACCCGTCCGGGTCAGGGACCAGGTGATCGGTAACCTCTACCTGATCAACAAGGCGGAGGATGAAGGATTCACGGAGCAGGACGAGACCATCGTGAAGATGCTGGCCGCCCAGGCGGCCGTGGCCATCGAGAACGCCCGCCTGTTCGAGGAGAGCGAGCGGCTCCTGGAAGAGCTTGCCGCGGCTCATCGTGCCCGAAATCGGCTCCACGCCTACGTGAATCATGACCTCAGGAACGCCTTGCACGGTGTCTCTCTCTGGGCTGAGAGGCTGGAGCAAAGCTCCGGCAGGGCAGAAAAGAGCCCGCCCGAGGAGGAGTCAGGGGAGATCGCGAGGAAGATCCTCCGGGGCAGCGGTCATGCCCTCCGCCTGGTTCGGGACGTCCTTGATCTCGCACGCCTGGAAGAGGGGCGTCTTCGGACCTGGCCGAGGAGAGTGGTGGTCTCCGACCTCATCGAAGCGGCCATGGATGCCATCTCTCCGGAGGCGGAGCGGCGGAAGGTGGAGCTGGCATTCGAGTCGGAAGAGGACCGGCTGGAGTTGGTGGCCGATCCCGACCGAGTGCTCCAGATCACTCTGAACCTCCTGACCAACGCCGTGAAGTTCTCATCGGCCGGCACCACGGTCGCGTTGGGCGCGAGCTCCGGGAACGGAAGTCCCACGGGAGAGTCCGGTGACGGCTGGGTGGCCATCTGGGTCCGGGACGAAGGCCCGGGGATCGCCCAGGAGGACCTGGAGCGCATCTGGGGGGAGTTTCAGCAGGTAAACCCGGAGGCCGGGGAGCGTGGCACCGGAATCGGTCTCACTCTGTCCCGGCAGTTGGCCGAGCACATGGGGGGCACCCTCACTGTGGAATCGGCGGTGGGGGAGGGCTCCCGGTTCACGCTCTGGATCCCCATGGGAATGGAGCGGGAGGAACGGGAGGGGTGGATCGGCTGAAGAAGCCAATCTTCCTGAGTATGAGGAACAGCCGGCCTTCCATGGAGGGCCGGCTGTTCGTTTCTCTTCCTTCTGCGTGCCGTTGAAACTGGGGTGATCTCTAATCCTGGAGGATCTGGTGGTCGGCGAGAAGCCCGTCTTCCCTGTACTTCTTAAGCTTCCTGTAGAGCGTCCTGCGGTTGATCCCCAGGATCTGGGCAGCCTCTCCCTGGTGCCAGTGGGTCTCCTCGAGACATTCCAGGATGTATTCCCTCTCCAGCCGTTCCAGATCCCACCGTTCGGCTCGGGACCGGGAAAGGAGATCCCGCTCGGGACGCCTACCCAGGGCTTGCGGCGGATCGAAGGGGATGGATTTCGCGCCGGCATGCATGATGACGGCCCGCTCGATGAAGTTCTCCAGCTCTCGGACATTCCCGGGCCAGTCGTAGGCCATCATCCTCGAAAGGGTCTCCGGGGGAATCTCGGGAGGTTCAACGCCGTTCTCCTCGGCAAAGCGCAGACGGAAGAAGTTGGCCAGGACGGGAATGTCCTCTCTCCGGCCTCTCAAGGTCGGGACGTCCACCGGAAACACATTCAAGCGGTAGAAGAGGTCTTCCCGGAATTCTCCCTGCTCCACCAACTCCGCCAGATTGCGGTTGGTGGCCGCCACCAGCCGGAAGTCCACGAGGATCTGCTCCCGTCCACCCACCCGCTTCACCTTCCTCTCCTGGAGTACCCGAAGAAGCTTCACCTGGATCGCCGCCGACACCGTGCTGACCTCATCGAGGAAGAGGGTCCCTCCGGCAGCCTCCTCGAACAGACCCCGCTTGCTCTGGATGGCCCCCGTGAACGAACCCTTCATGTGCCCGAAAAGCTCCGACTCCAGGAGGGTTTCCGGGAGGGCTGAGCAATTGATGGCAACAAACGGGCGCCGGGCTCGATCCGAGAGGTCGTGGACCCCCCTGGCGACCAACTCCTTCCCGGTTCCGGTCTCTCCGGTGATGAGAACCGTAGCCCGGGTCGGAGCCACGCGCTCCATGAGGTCGAAGAGGCGCTGCATTGGGGGAGAGCGACCGACCATCTTCGAGCCGGGGCCCTGTTCGGAGGCCCGGCGACGCAACTGGGCCACCTCCCGCCTGAGATCCGCCTCCTCCCGAGCCCGCTTGAGCGTGAGGAGGAGCTCCTCCGTGCGGAACGGCTTGTTGATGTAGTCGTAGGCACCCAGGCGCATGGCCTCCACTGCCGTGTCCACCGTTCCGAACGCCGTCATCACGATGAACTGGGCATCCGTTTGGGTGGCGGGTGCGGCGGAAAGGACATTCAATCCGTGCATTCCGGGGAGGTTCAGGTCCAGGAGCACCAGGTCATAGAGGTGGTTGTCCAGAGCCTTCAGGCCATCCTCTCCGGTTTCCACGGCATCAACCCGATACCCATCCTCCGAGAGTACTTTCAGCAGGATATCCCGTACGATCTCCTCATCCTCCACCACCAGGACCCGGGGGTTCACATCAGCCGGGGCTGTCTCTTCAGTCATCTGTTGCCTTTTCCAGATATACAGTGAATGTGGCTCCCCCCAATTCCCCCTTGGGATGAACCTTGATCCCACCGCCTTGCTCCACCAGGATCTGGCGGGTCAGGAAGAGCCCCATCCCCGTTCCTCCGGTGGTGGAGACGAAGGGCAGGAATATGCGTGAGGCATCCTGGGCAGGGATTCCGGGACCCGAGTCCTCGACATGGAGGTAGATCCGGTCGCCGTTCGACTCGGTGCGCACTTTCACGAAGCGGGGACCCGTCCAGGTCTGGAGGGCCCCCCTCGCGTTGAGGAGGAGGTTCACCAGGGCCTGGAGGACGTGGTTTCGGTCTCCAACAGCCTGGAGGGGACCTGCCCTCAGGTCGGGTTCGAGATCGATCTCCCAGGCGTGGAATGAGCTCTCCATGAGATCGCAGGCGGAATCCACGATCTCGTTCACATCGAGCTTCGTGAGATGGGGTCGGCCCGGGTCTGCGAGAGCGATCAGCTGGCGGGTGAGTCGGGTGATTCTCTCGGTTTGGGCGAGGACCTGGCGCAGTGCCTTCCTCTCGATCTCCCCCTGCCCCACGGGGCCCTCGAGAAGGTGATCGACGGTCACCTGGATCGACGTGTTGGGCCCCCCGATCTCCTGTGCCACCGTCGCCGCCAACTGTCCCACGGCCGCCATCTGTTCGGCCTCCACCATCCCTCGGAGCCACTCGGGATCCAACTCGGTCAACGGTAGCCGGATCCCCCAGAGCCCTTTCGCCAACTCGCGTATCTGCGCCGGCTCTTCTCCGGCCTGAGGAGATGTGGAATCGAGGGCCGCCTGGAGTTGCGGCGGAAGGTCCCTGACGTTGGACGGAGCCCCCACGCCGAGACTCTCAAGAGCCTCACGGGCCGCTTGGCTCACATGGTAGATCTCACCATCGGGTTGGATGAGGAGAAAAGCCCCAGTGTCCAGGGAGACCTGGCCGTCTCGGGGTTCGATCCCCCCTTCCCCGTTCAGCGCCGACATGGCGCCTCGACTCAACGCGTCCTGCATGGCCCAAAACCCATCATTTAATCTCAGTCCTCTACGAACGCCTTCAGGAGGTCGAATGCCGTGACGATGCCCCGGAGGCGGTCTCCCTCGACGACAAGGGCTCGGTGGATGCGGCCCTGAAGGAGAAACCTGGCCACCGCTCCTACCGTATCCCTGGATCCCACGGTGAACGCGGCCGACGTCATGATGTCGCCCACGGACACACCTTCGAAGGACCCATCGGGGATCGCCTTGGTCTGGTCCTCGGTCGGGTAACGCCAATCCTCCGAGACCATGAAGAACGACGCAGCCGAGTCTTCATCGAATTCCTCGTGGGGGACCGCCAGTGGTTCCCAGGAGAGGGTCCCCTTCGGAAGCTCGGCCTCCTGGGCTCCCAACCGGATTACGTCGGTGGTAGAGACGACACCAAGGATCTCCCCCGCCTCCGACACGACCGGGACCCCGCTGATCTGATTCGTGACCAGGATGCGCAGCAGTTCCTTCACCGGAGTCTCAGGCGTTACCGTGACGACATCCTGCTGCATGATCTCTTCTATATAGCGAACCATCGCCTCCACCTCCGCAACCGAAATCGGAACCAGGGTCGGTCTCCCCAACAACGAGATTCGTGCCGCAGTGGGGGGCCGCTCCACAGCATCCTACAGAAACTCCTAAAACCCTACCTCAAAAGGAGATAAGATCTTCCTGGATCCAACGACGAGGGGCCGGGAAGGTTGGGGGACCCAAGAAAGTGGGCCAATCTGTCATGTCCTGAAAGTAGGCGAGGACATAATGGCCTACTCGGGCCGGGAAGTCCCACTTGGGGCGTCTTGGCCCCATTCGGACGGGGGTACGGGGGGGAGAGGGTCAGGGGTTTCCGTATCGCTTCTCTATATACGCCTCGAGAATCCCCTTGAACTCATCTACCAGGCCTTCCCCCTTCAAGGTGGTGAAATGGGCGCCGTCGACGTAGACCGGGGCCTTCGGCTCTTCGAACGTTCCCGGAAGAGAGATCCCTATGTTGGCATGCTTGGATTCCCCGGGCCCATTGACGACGCAACCCATGACGGCCACATCAAGCTCCTCGACACCAGGAAACTCGGAGCGCCACGAGGACATCTTCTCGCGGATGTGATCCTGGATCTCCTGCGCCATCTCCTGGAAGAACGTGCTGGTGGTGCGGCCACATCCAGGGCAGGCGGTGACCTGGGGCTCGAAGCTTCTGAGTCCCAGGGATTGGAGGATCTGCTGGGCCACCCGGACCTCCTCGGTCCGGTCCCCCCCGGGCTGCGGAGTCAGGGACACGCGGATGGTGTCGCCGACCCCCTCCAGGAGGAGAGGCGCCAGGCCGGCAGTGCTCGCCACGATCCCCTTGGCGCCCATCCCAGCCTCGGTGAGCCCGAGGTGAAGGGGGTAATCGCTGAGGGGGGCCATCTGCCGGTACACGGCTACCAACTCCTGAACGCTGGAGACCTTGCCGGAGAGGATGATCCCATCGTGGGGCAGCCCTGTCTCCTCGGCCAATGCGGCCGACCGCATCGCGCTCTCCACCATGGCGTCCCGGAGGACCGCGCCGGATTCTTTCGGGTCCGCAGCCCGGGCGTTCTCATCCATGAGCTCCGTGAGGAGTCGTTGGTCGAGGGAGCCCCAGTTCACGCCGATTCGGACCGGTTTGCCGTTCTCGACGGCCACCCGGACAATGGCCTGAAAGTTGTCGTCCCTGCGGGTCGTCCCCACGTTCCCCGGGTTGATCCGGTACTTGTCCAGCGCCTCGGCCGCCGCCGGGTATTTGGTGAGGAGAATGTGCCCATTGTAGTGAAAATCCCCGATGATCGGCGTTCCGCACCCCGCGTCCCTGAGGCGCGAAACGATCTCCGGCACCGCTTTCGCCGAGGCTTCGTTGTTCACCGTCACCCGCACCAGCTCGCTCCCGGCGCCTGCCAGAGCGAGGACCTGGGCCACCGTGGATTCTACCTCGGCGGTGTCGGTGTTGGTCATGGACTGCACCGCCACTGGATGTTCACCTCCGATGGCCACGTCCCCGACGCGAACGACCACAGCCTTTCGTCGATCAGCCATTCCTCAATCGCCCTCCAACTTCTCCAGGAGGTGGAGGAGCCCCAAGGTCTTGAGGAGGGGCACGACGGTGTAGCGGTCACCCTCGTGCTCCTCCCCGTCTCCAAATGCCACGATGCGAATACGGGAAGGCACCGCCACATCTCCATCCTTCACCCAGGTCTCCCCGGTTTCCCTTAACTCGTCGACCGCCTTTTCCAGGCGGCTCGGCGGGCAGAACCCGAAGCGAACGAGGGCCCGGTAGAGGGTGTCTTCGGACCGCATGTGAGGGTTGAGTTTGGGGCGGCCGGCTTTCACCTCTCCAATGATGAGGTCCATGGCATCGGTCGGGATCTCCAGACCCGGGTCCGGCGGGAACTGGAAATCGTCCAAGGGCCCGGGCCGTCCCTGGGCCACGATATGACCGGCTCGAGGGAACCGGAGAGCCAGCACATCGATGTCCGTCACCTCGAAATACAGCCCGTCATCCCCTTTCTTGATGACTGGCAACTCGGTGGCGGTGAAGTAGCTATTGAGTTTCAGATAGGTCCTGACCAGCGAGACAGCTGCGTTCAACGGACGGCCTCCCTCCCGAAGCCTGGCGTATCGATGCACCGACTCAAGAAGAATACCCCTCTCCCCTCCCCTGCTCCACCCCGAGGCGATAAGCTTGGTGAGGTTCGGTGGAGGCGGGCGAGGGGTGAGCGGCCGGAATCTCGACGCCGAGGAGGAGTCATGGCCGAGGTAACGATCACGGTGAGCCTGAACGGGTCCCTGAAAGTGGACGGCCCGACGACCCTTCAGGACCATGAGGGGAACGAGGTGCCGACCCCGGAGGGGCGTCCGTTCTTCCTCTGTCGCTGTGGGGCTTCAGGGAACAAGCCGTTCTGTGATGGTTCCCATAAGCGGGTTGATTTCGACGGAAGCTGAGCAGGGAGGGATCCGGTGGCGCCGTAGGCGAGGTCCCACCACAGGAGGGCGTCAATCTTCCAAAGGGCCGGGCTGGCCCGGTGAAGGACCATGGCTGAAGAGACTTCAAGTTGGCGGGAGCTCCTGGATCGGTACGAGTCCTTCAAGGGCGGCCGGTGGTGCTTCCGCGGCGATTGCTGCAAGGGCGAAGGGTTGAGGACCAGCCTGGAGCGGGCCGCGGTGGACCGGTGGGGCCGGGATTGGGCTGAGCTCCCCGAGATCGAGGAAGGCCTGATCCGGAGGTTCAAGCGAGAGGCTCATCTCTACCTTTCAAACGAGCCTGCGGAAGGCGATCTGATCGGTTGGCTCTCCCTCATGCGGCATCACGGAGCACCCACCCGCCTCCTGGATTGGACGTACTCCTTTTTCGTGGCCGTGTTTTTTGCGGTCGAACGCGCCGAGCCGGGGGAGCCCACGTCCATCTGGGCCATGGATCTTGGGCAGGTTTGGGAGAGGGTGTATGAGATGCCCCACCTTCGGGGCCATCTGGATCGGGACCCGAATGCGAAACAGGAAGAGACCGTTTCCGCCATCATCGACCACAATCCCCGGCACCCTCTCGTATTCAGGCTCAACCCCTGGAGGATGAATCGCCGCCTGATCGTTCAGCAAAGCGTGTTCCTCGTCCCCGGCGATATCACGCGGCCATTCATGGAGAACCTCCGGGCCATGGGGCCCCCGGAGGACTTCCTGGTTGAGATTCCCCTCTCCACGGATCGACAATTCCTGAGGGAAGCCACCCGGGAGCTTCTCTCTATGAACATGATGTCCTCCACCCTCTTTCCGGGGCTGGACGGCTTCGCCCGGAACCTCACGGCCCTCATTCCCTTCCCGGACCTGAGGGCGGTGGATTCGGTGGTAGGGTTGGAGTGAGGGGGCCACTCGGCGCCCTCACCGGGTCAGGTCTTATCCTTCGTCGCCCGGGTCCCGGGGATGGGGCTCAAGGGCTTCCATGCGCCCCCGGCAAGGTCGGAAACGTACACGTGACCTCTCTCGGTGATGACGAAGAGGGATTTCCCCTTCGGATCCACCGTCATCGAAACCGGTTTGTCCATCCAGGCCTCCAGCGGTTGATGAGCGTATGGTGATTCAACCGCCGGAGTCAAAAAGGGTTCCCATGCATCGGAGCATCGAATGAGCCCCCTGAGTAATCTGCGTCGGATCTCACCTCTCAGCCTCCCCCTCTTTCTATGGATCGCCGTCCTCGCCGCCGCCTGCGCCTCCCCGCCGGAGCCGAAAGAGGAGGCCGAAGGGTGGATCGCGCTCTTCAACGGGCAGGATCTCACGGGCTGGACGGTCAAGATCACCGGTCAGGACCCGGGGGTGGATCCATGGGGGACCTTTCGAGTGGAAGACGGCCTCCTGACCGTAGGATACGAGAGCTACGAGGGCTTCGAGGGCCGGTTCGGGCACATTTTCTACGAGGAGCCCTTTTCCCACTATCAACTCAGGGTGGAGTACCGGTTCTCAGGAGACCAACTCCCCGACGCCCCGGGGTGGGCGTTCAAGAACAGTGGCGTGATGTTCCATTCCCAGAGCCCGGAGTCGATGCTCACCGACCAGGCCTTCCCCCTCTCCATCGAGGCTCAGTTCCTGGGTGGAAACGGGACCGACGATCGGCCTACGGGAAACGTTTGCACTCCCGGCACCCACATCGAGATCGACGGCATCCTGGTCGAAGACCACTGTATCACCGCCGATGCCCCGACCGTCCATGGGGAGGAGTGGGTGACCGTCGACCTGCTGGTCCTGGGTGATTCCCTGATTGCTCATATCATGGAGAGAGACACGGTCCTGGCTTACGGCAGACCGATCGTCGGTGGAGCGACGGTGGAGGAGTTCGGGGAACCGGCCCGTGAAGATGGCCGTGTCCTTTCGGGAGGCTACATCGCCCTTCAGAGCGAGAGCCACCCCATCCAGTTCCGGCAGGTCCTGCTCAGGCCGCTTCCGTCGGGAGGTCCATAGAGAAGACGGATCCCCCCTCCAGCTCACCGGGTCCAGATCAGTACAATCCCACATCCTGCGAGGGTCCCACCCCATTCCAGCGGGACGTCGGAGGCCCGTGTGTACACCTCGACGGCGGCGATCTGGCGGATGTCGACCACTTCCTCGAGTCCCCCGAAATCGGTGTTCACCTGGGCACCGTCGACATAGACCGGTGGGCTGCACACACCCCCGCGGATGGAGGCGTTCCGGAACTGGATCTGGGTTCCACTCAAGGAACCTCCTCCAGTAATGGAAATGCCGGGAGTATTCCGGAATAGCTCACCGAAGTAAGCGGGGTTCCTCGCCTGGATCTCCTCGGGCGTGATGAACTGCCCAAATCCGCTGCCTCTCCGCTCGTTGAACCCGTTCCTCTCCAGGTGCTGGAAGATCATGACCCGTTCCACTGCGACGATCATGGAGTCCAGCTCGAGCGGCCTGGGGCTGACGATGAGCTCGATGTTGATGGAGCCCCCCGGGCCAAGATCGAGAATCCCGTCGATGATCGGCTGGTAGCCCAGGGCTTCGGTCAAGACGTAGTAGGATCCGGGGCTGGGTGCCTCAAGACGGAACGCCCCGGTCTGGTTCGAAATCGCGGACGTTTGGACGGTGAAGGCCGTGTCGAGCAACATGACCATCCCCGACGTCACCGGAGTCCCGGTTCCCCTCTCCAGCAAGCGGCCAGTAACGACCTGAGACTGGCCAGATTCCGGGTGGACGGAAAACGCCCCGACCAGTCCCACGGCCAGAGTCAGTGTCCTCAACAGCATATTTCCAGTGGCTCTCATTGGGCTCTTCGAAGCTGAATTGCGAGGAATCTCATGTTCTTTCAAAGGACAGGTTTTATACCGCGACCGCGTGCTCAGGTGCCACTCGGTGGCGCCGACCCACCCGCTCCTCCCCTGCCCGTCCGCGACGGGGGAGCCGAACGATGCAACCCTGTCCGGAGGTGGAGCATTCGGCCTGACCAAGAGAAGAACTATTAACTCGATTGTCAAAGGGTGGGCAAGGCCATGGAACAATCGGCTCGCCTCGGTATCCGGATGCACTGGCATTCGGGCCTCACCGCGGCCAGATTCGCCGGGAAACCAGGAAACGGGAGGGAGAATCCAGCTCCGCTGGCCCTTGGTGAATTGGTTCGTTATGCTCCCTGTCATCCGTGATCGAGAGGTGACTCCAGGAAACGTCGCCTCAACCCGACTCTGGAGAGGAGTTTTCGCATCATGCGCATCGTACGTTTCACGGCTCTCGGCCTGGTTCTCCTCGGGGCCGCTTGCGCCTCCGGCGGTGGGGCTGGGAGTGGATCGTCGGACCGGTATCTCCTTACGGCTGAAGACTTGGTCCCATATGCGACCTACAACCTCTATGACGCGGTCGCGCGCCTTCGTCGGTTCTGGCTCCAAGGGAGTGGCGGCCGCTCTCCCCGGGTCTTCGTGAACGGAGCCGAAATAGGCGGCGGTCCCGCTATGGAGGACTTCGGATCGGATCAGGTGGCCGAGATTCGCTTCATCCGGCCCACCGACGCCATGACCCAGTTCGGACCTGACTACGCGGGAGGGGTGATTCAGGTCACCCTCAGGTGAGGGGCGGGTCCGGAGGGCTCAAGAGGCCCTCCGGACCCTGGACCAAAAGCCCCGTATCCAGCGCCGAGACACCCCCGTCTCTGATGGGCCCGGACCCTGGCCGGAAGCGGTCTCCCCAGGGGGCAGCGGGTCGGCACACTCGCCCTCAAATCATCCTTCGTCTCTTTGGAACCGCACCGACGGGGCCCTCCCCGGTCCTTCTTCCCGTTTGTGGATCCCCCAGGCAGAAGCGGGCGGCGACCCGAGGTCGCCGCCCGCTGGTTGAAGGCTCGAGCGATCCGTCAGGGGACCGCTCTCACCTGGGTTCGTCGCGCCGCCTCATCCTCCTGGCGGGTCCAGCCTCTGACAGATCGGTTCCGTTCGAAGCTGTTCGTTCGAGCCGCATTCATTCGACGGCATCGGGTGGCACATATATGGCCGTGGGCCCGGCGGGTTCATGTCCTCTTGCTCGGGAGTGATATAGTTCCCCTCCATCCAGAAGGGGTGCTCCCAGCGCTCCATGTCCTTGTGGCGCCGGCCCTCGAGCCAGAGCTCGAGGTAGCGCTCCCGGTCCAGGATCGACCAGGCGTCATCCTCAGCGTTGGGGTACTCCAGCGCACCCGCAACCAGCGGGAAGGCCTGCGGATCGCTCTCGGCCAGGGGCGGCAGGCTCCAGTGGGCCCGCAGCTCGTTGATGAAGCCCTCGAAGGCGGCCATGTTGCCCGCTCTGAGAGCCACCTCGGCCCGGATCAGGACCATCT
>JBDHCH010000017.1:0-3607 GCA_039592115.1 Gemmatimonadota bacterium
GGAGCCGTATGCGGACATGCCTCGGAGCACGGGCTTCAACGTGACCCCGGTGTCGGACATCCGCCGATCGGCGGAGCTGGCGGCGGAGCACGGTTTCCAGATGGCCATCCAGGGAATCGGAGATCGGGCCGCCCGGGAGCTGCTGGACATCTATGAAGAGGTCCAGGCCGGGAACCCCGCCGAAGAGGACTATCGTTGGAGGATAGAGCACTGTCAGGTGATCCACCCCGATGATCTGGTCCGGTTCTCCGCTCTGGGCGTCATCGCCTCCGTGCGCGGGGTCTTCGCCACATCGGACGGGCCCTGGGTGGTTTCCCGCCTGGGGGAGGCTCGCACCCGGGAGCGGGGCTACCCCAATGCGGCTCTCTTCGAATCCGGCGCCGTGGTGGTGAACGGGACAGACCCTCCGGTGGAGGACATCGATCCCATGATGAACTTCTACCGGTCTGTCAGCCGCGTCATGGAGAACGGAGAGAGGTTCTTCCCCGAGCAGGCCATGACCCGGGAGCAGGCTTTGGCGAGCTATACGACGAACCCGGCCTACGCCGCGTTCGAGGAAGACCTCAAAGGGTCTCTGGCGGAGGGGAAGCTGGCCGACATCACGGTGCTCTCCCGGGATATCATGACCATCCCGGAGGAAGAGATCCCGAATGTGGAGGTTCTCTTCACGGTCATCGGTGGGAAGATCCGCTACGCCGGAGGGGGGTGACGGCTCGAGCAGCCCAAGACTGACGTTAGGTAGGGGGAGGAATGGGGGCATCCAACCTCATGGCAGGATGCCCCTGTTCCATGTCCCGGTTGGCTGGCGCGTCACTCGGCCCGCAACGCCACCATTGGATCTACTCGCGAGGCCCTCCTCGCCGGGGCGTAGCTGGCCAGAAGTGTCACACCCAAAAGCGCTATTGCCACCAGCGAGTAGGTGAGCGGGTCTACCGGGCTCACACCGTGGAGGATGGCGGACATGAGGCGGGTGGTGCCGATGGCACCGGCAACTCCCAGGGTAATCCCGACTGTCGCCAGCAGCAGACCCTGTCGGAGGACCATCCCGACGACACTGCCGGCCTCTGCGCCCATGGCGATCCGGAGCCCCAGTTCCTGGGTCCGCTGCCCCACGGCATAGGAGATGACCCCGTAGATCCCAATGCTCCCCAGCAGGAGGGCGACCGCGGCGGCGATACCCAGCATGGCCAGGGTGAAGGAAGTTCGGGCCATGGAGTCGTGCTGCAGTTGATCCATGGTGACCATGGCGCCAAGGGGTCGGGTAGGATAAGAGGACCAGACCGCATCCCGGATCTCGGCAAGGAAGTCCGGTGTCCCCACCCGGGGGCTTCGGATGGCATAGGCCATAGTCCTTACCACGAATGAGGGGTTGTCCCAGAAACCGGCCATGGCCATGGGCCAGTAGACGATGTCCACCGGCGGCTGCTCCACTCCGTCATCCCGAACATCGCCCACCACACCGATCACCTCACGCCAGTCCCCGGGCTCCATCCCTGTGGCGATCCTGCGGCCCACAGCCGACCCTGGTTCCCCCCAGGCTTCCCGCGCCATCCCCTCGGTGATCATGACAACCCTGGCCCGATTCCGGATGTCGTCCCACGTGATGGCTCGGCCTGCCAGAATCGGGTTCCCCATGGTCTCATGGTAACTCCCTCCCACCCACTTGAACCGACGAATCTGCGGGCTCTGACCCTCTGCCAAGGGGAAGTCTTCGAAGAAGATGGGATCGAACCCGCCCCGGCCGTCCATGGAGACCGAGGTGGAGAGGCCTACAGAGGTGACGCCTGGAATCTCCGCCAATTGACGGGCCATCTGTTCGTGGGCGTTCGGAACCTGCTCCAGGTCGGGGATGTCGGCCGAGCCGATGAGGAGCCGGAAGGTCAGGATTTCCTCGGGTTCCGAGAACCCGGGGCTCAGCTGGCTCAGCGCGGTGAAGCTTCGGATCATCAAACCCGATCCGATAAGGAGTACCAGAGCCAGAGCCAGTTGGCCCACCACCAACACGTTCCGGGTGCGGTTTCGGGCTCGACCCGCGCTGGCTCCCCTTCCACCCTCCTTCAGGGCGCTCACCAGGCTGACCCGCCAGAGCCTGGCCAGGGGAAGGAGCCCCACCAGGATCCCGATCGCCACGGAGATTACCAGGCTGAAGAGAAGGACGCCCCCGTCCATCCCTACTTCGTGGAGCCGGGGGAGATCTCCGGGTCCCATGCTCTTGAGGGCCTGGAGCCCCAGGTGAGCCAGGCCGACCCCGAGGGTGCCCCCCGCCACTGCCAGGACGATGCTCTCCGTCAGGTATTGCCCCATGAGCCTTCGTCGAGAAGACCCCAGGGCTGCCCGGACCGCCATCGCCCGCTCCCGGGACTCGGCCCGGACCAGGAGCAGATTGGCCACATTGGCTCCCGCGACCAGGAGGATGATGGCCACACCTCCCAACACCACCCAAAGGATGGTTCCCACGCTGCCGACCAGGTCATCCCGAAGAGAGGTCAGGACCGGCCGGCCCTCCACCTGTTCCATGATCTCCAGGGTCATCCCCCCTGGGTACCTCTCAAAGGCCAGGGGGATAAGCCGGGCGAGATCGGGAACGGCTTCCTCGGGGGAGATTCCCTGTGCCAACCTTCCGACGCCGTTGAAGACGAAGTTCGAGACGCTGAGTGTCTCTTTGTTATACCTCAGGGGCCGATAGAAGGCCGGGTCCCGGTCCATGAACCGGAATCCCTCCGGCATGACCCCGATGATCTCTCTAGGAGTTCCCCCGATGTTCAGCGTCTGACCCAGCACGCTGTGGTCAGAGCCGAACCGGTCCGCCCAGTACCGATGTGATAGAATGACCGTGAAGGGAGACTCGGGTTGTGTGTCCTCGAAAGTGAACCCTCGGCCCAATGCGGGCTGTACCAGGAGGGCCCGGAATACCCCTTCGGTGACCAGCATGTCCACGATCTCTTCGGGTCCCTCGGGCCCTTCGAGGGAAGCCCTGGACATGGTCCAGACACCCACGTCCTCCAAGGCGCGGGCCTCATCCTGATAGACTGCGTTGAAGGCCAGAGACTGGGGCAGCTGGTCTTCACCCATACCCGGCGCTGCATTCCAGATTCCGACCAGTTCCTCGGGGTGATCGAAGGGGAGGGGATCCAGAAGGACGCCCTTGACCACGCTGAATATCGCCGTGTTCGCCCCGATCCCGATGGCGAGGGTCAGGAGGACGACCGCTGAGAACCCGGGCGCCTTTCTGAGTCGCCTCAGGGTGAACCGGATCTCCTGGATGGCGTCTGCCAGCGGTATCCAGCCACTGCCTTTCGCGCGTAGTCTGGACTCGGAATCGTCCATGGCCTGATCTACCCTGGGGTTCCTGGCACCTTCCCGGCTCCGGAGTATTCTACTGGCCAGGTCCTCCCAGTCCCCGATCTCGGCCACCGCTGTGGCCTCGGCTTCAGCCGGGCTGGCCCCGCCAGCGACGGCCTCCTGGTAGGCGTCCTCCAAATGGGCCGCCAGCTCATCGAGGATCTCCCCTTCCATCTCTCCCCGGAATCGGTCCAGAGGGAGGTGTCTCCGGATGTACTTTGTCCAGTCGGGCATGGCTTCGATCTCTGCTTTGGCCGGACGACCT
>JBDHCH010000017.1:3625-41080 GCA_039592115.1 Gemmatimonadota bacterium
TCGACCACCAGGTTCACCGCCAGGGTGAACTCCTTCCATGTCGCACGCTTCACGGACAGGGCCTCGGTTCCCTTCGGCGTAAGGCGATAGAACCGTCTGCGCCGGGCCCCATCCTTCTCCACCCATCTTCCCCTGATCCACCCACGCTTTTCCATGCGGAAGAGGACTGGGTAAAGTGAAGAGGCCTGGAAGCTCAACCGTTCGCCGGATCGTTGATTGATGAGCTTGGCGATCTCGTAGCCGTGTCGCTGTTGATCTTCCAGAAGAGAGAGGATGAGGAGTTCGGCTGAGCCTTTCTTCAGGGTCGGGCTGAACAAGGCTGTCTCCATGGGTTGGGATCGGATGTGTCTGACTCAACCATATATGACGATAGCAGCGCCGTGAAAGTTTCCGTGGGATGTCACGACGTCGGAGCCGGCCGCCCCTGGGAGGTCCCGACACGATCCACTGGCTTGGCGGCGCTCTTGCGTCCACTGGTTCGGACTCCCAGGATCCGGCCCAAAGATCCCTTTTCCCGAGAGGCTTACGATGAGGTTGCATCGTCGAGGTCCCAATCCTTTGACCCCTGTTCTCCCCGTTGCCGTTCTCTTTTCTCTGGCCTTCTCTTCTTGCCATCCGATGGGAACCGGCATGGAAGGAACGGACACGTCAGAAGATGCGGCAGGGAGGACCCCCACCGACCTGGTGTCGGAGTGGGTGGGGATGTGGAACTCCTACGACCTGGATCGAGTGGGGGATCTCTTTCTCATGGACGACCGCCTCAGTTACTTCTCATCGGAATTCGAGGGAGTGATCCAAGGTTTCGAAGCGGTGATGGAGCACCACCGGGGGTTCGGGTTCGTGCCAGGAGGCGAGGACCTGGGGAACCGTCTCTGGGTGGAAGGACTGACAGAGGATGTCCTGGGTGAAACGGCGGTCCTGACCGGGATCTGGTTCTTCCAGCGGGCGGATGCCACTGCCCCTCCTCAACGCGGACCCGTGACCTTCGTCGCCGCATTGAGCGAGGGGGGTTGGCGCTTTGCCCACATGAACTTCGGGACGTACCTGGAGTCGGAGGGCGAGGAGGGCGAGGAGGGGGTTGGAAAGGCTGGGTCCGACAGATATTGGACCACTTCACCCCGCCCCCTACCTCAGGTGAAGGGCTCCTCCTCTTCATTTCCTGGATGAACCGACTGGAGGGGGGCCAGGTAGTGGCCCAGGAGTGTCTCCAGAGCCGGCACCATGGACCAGTGCTGATCCATGGACACGCAGGCAGCATACGTTGGGATCGGGGTTGAACTGGAGTCCCACCGCCATCCCCAACTCCACTCCGGACCAGGGAGCAGCTTCGATGTCAGGGAGGTGTGCATGCGGGTTTGGGATGCCCCCAGGTAGAGGATCTGGAGTTCAGGGAGGGGACCAAAGACCAGGAACACTCCGGGACTGCTGAGGAACGGGACGAGGGGCGGTGAGCCGATGGGGTGGATTCCCGAATAATCGAGGGGATCCTCCTCCACACCGAGCGATGTGACGAGTTCCTGCCAGGTAGCTTGGATGAGCTGCCCCGTGAACCGGTCCAGACAGCGGAGGATCGCTCCATCCATCTCCATCATCCGGCGGTCTTCCCCCTTTCGGGGGGGGCGAACGTCCCGTCGCATTCAAGGCCTCCCTGAATCGAGTGGGCCTCCTTCCCAGGCTCAGAAAGTGTGCAACGGGAGCGTCAAACTCGCGTCAAACAGCCTCCGCCTCCCGGGGTGATCTTTTCGGTCCCCCGATCACCGCCGCCACCGCCATGTCCCCCGTGACGTTCGCGACGGTGAGGTACATGTCCGGGATGAGGTCCAGGGCGATCAGGATTCCGATCCCCTCTATCGGAAGACCGAACGCTTCATAGATGGGGGCCATGACGAAGAGGCCACCGCTGGGGATTCCCGGTGAATAGAAGCTCAACAACCCCATGAAGCCGGCGAGCGCTCCCCATTCCAGGGGACCCAGCTCAACGCCGAACAGTGAGGCCACGAAGTAGGAGCCGGCGATCCGTGTCATGGGGGATGCGAACTTGAAGACAGATACGGACGCAGGGAGGACCAGTCCGCTCACCGCGTCTGGAAGCCTCAGGGTGCGTTCGGCTTCCTCCAACATTGGTGGGAGAGAGGCCATGGAGGACCGGGTGCTGAACCCGACGGCCTGGGCCGGGGCACAGGCTCTGGCGAAGAGCTTCATGGGGATCCCACCAACCACGCGGACCAGCGGGTAGAGGGAGAGGATGGCACCGGTCAGAAGGATGGCAACGACGATGAGGAAGCCCGCCACGGCCACCACCACCGAGATCCCCGTCTGGGCGGCGAGAGCGAACGTGAGCGCGAACACTCCAACGGGCGCCGTGGCCAGAATCCAATCGACCACCACCAGGATGGTTTCCGACACCGCCTTTGCAGCCCGGGTGACGGTCTCCCGGAGCCTCGGATCGATCCGTGTTGCCGCCAGCCCGAAGATGACAGTGAAGAACACCAGCGGGAGTATGTCGCCATCGGCGGCAGCCCCCACCGGGTTCGGCGGGAGCAACCCCACGAACCAGTCCCGAAACGGAGGCAAGGTCACATCACCCACCGACGCCGCTGTGGCCAGCTCCGGAATCTGGACGTCCTCGGCCCCCACCAACCGGTAGAGAAGAGGAGCAGCCAGACCACCGATGGTGGTTGTGCAGGCTACCAGCCCGACGAACCAGGCCACCGCCTTCCCGCCGACCTGAGCGACGGTCTTGGCGCCCGAAGCCGTGATCCCGCCGAGGAGGAGGGAGACTATAAGGGGGATGACCGTCATCCGGATGGCGTTCACCCAAAGGGCTCCTATGGGCTCGATCCAGGTGACAGCCGTGGCGGCGAATCCGGATTCCGCTGGCGCGATGATGATGCCCAGGATCAGGCCCAGGATCAGCCCGGTGAGAACCCGAGTGGTGAGCGACATGGAAGACCTTCGGCTGGGGGAGAGGATCGCCTACCGGGTAACGGCAGCCTCGAAGATGAGCGGATCAGAGAGCCCGGGGCAAGCCGACTCAAAGAGCCCCCGGAACTCATTGCCTGCTTCCCCCTTCCCTAACCGCATGACAGTCATCCTCTTTGTCGCCGGCGATTCGTATCCTTGAGCCTTTCCCGATAACGCGGCTCGCCTCCTTGCCGGGACAGGTTCCTTGGAGGAACGGTAGGGAGGGGGCGGTAGGGCGGCGGGTTCTCCTTCGGCCGCAAATGCATCCGTCGAAGAATCTCCAGCCGGACCCGTATTCAAAGGTGTGCAGGACCACATCAGCAGGTTGATAACACTCGATTCGCAGGAGAAGTGCGTTCATGTCCAAGCTTTCCAACAGCTGGAAGATGATGAAGGCGAGCGCCAACGTTCTCAGGTTGGATCCTGAGCTCCTCATCTTCCCGTTTCTCTCGATGGTCGCAGCTATTCTGGTTACGGCGACATTCATTCTCCCGATCGCACTGATCGGGGAGGGATTCAGCGCTCTGGAGAACCTGGATGAGAACGGGGGTTATCTGGGCTACGTGGTGGGGTTCCTCTACTACCTCGTGCTCTACAGCGTGACCTTCTTCTTCAACGCGGCCCTTGTGGGTGCCACCATGATCCGCCTGGACGGGGGAGATCCGACGGTTTCGGACGGACTCAACGTGGCGTTCAAGAAGCTCGGCCCCATCCTGGAGTACGCGGCCATCTCCGCGACCGTCGGGATGCTCCTACGGGCCTTGGAAGAGCGAGCCGGGTTCATCGGACGGATCGTGATCGGTCTCATCGGCCTCTCGTGGACGCTGGTGACTTTCCTCACCCTCCCGGTCCTCGTGTCCCGGGACGTGAGCGCATTCGATGCCGTGAAGGAGAGCGCGGAGACCTTCAAGAAGACATGGGGGGAGCAGGTAGTCGCGACCGTGGGTATCGGCCTCGCCACTTTCATGATCTTCCTCCTCATGGGGTTGATCGCCATTCCCCTCATCATTGTCGCGGCGTCCATCGGCGAGGTGGCGGTCCTCCCTCTGGTCCTTTCTCTGGGCGGCGGGTTCCTTCTCCTGGCCCTGGTGAGCTCGGCTTTGAAGGGTGTCTATTCGGCTGCGCTCTATCGTTACGCAACGACGGGCGACGCAGGAGAGCACTTTACCCGGGAGATGATGGAGGAGGCATTCAGGCCGAAGAAACGGCGCTGGTAAGCGGCTACAGGAGTCAGCCCTGACGCTTCGACGAAAAGAAGGCCGGGGACCCACTGAGGGGTCCCCGGCCCGTATATTCGGTCCCAGGTAGGTTTTCCGAGCCGACCTACGGAGCTGGGCTGGAGGCCGGCGGGCCCCACCTAGTTCGGCCGATTGGGCTTCAGCGTCAAAAGGCCGTTCGTCGGGAGCCGAGCCTCCACGCCGAATCGATCCAGGACGGGCATCTCCCGTTCGAAGTCCCAGTAGGTCAATTGCTGAAGGCTACGGAGCGCCTCCCGCCAACCCAGGTACGCGTCCAGGAAGTTCTCGGCGGTATCCGCCTCCCGTCTCAGACTCAGCATCAGGTCCACCGCCGTGATGGAACCCTCCTGGTAGCGCTGGAAGCTGGATTCGGACACGGCCCGGGCCAGGTCGAGGTTTTCCCGCATTGCCAGCGCCCGGTTTTCTCGGTCCAGAGCATTCAGCACCTCGTTTCGTACACTCGAGACGATGAGGGTCTGAACCTCCTCTATTCGAAGCCGGCTCTGATCGATCTGGATGCGGCTGGAGGCGGTGCGCTCTCGCCGCTCACCCCAGTCCCAGATGGGGAGGTATGCATCCACGTTCACCGTGTAGCTGTTGTCCGGATCGACGAACAGCTTGTCGAAGATTTCGTCTCTCCGTTCCCGTCCGTAGCTCAACGAAAGGTCCATGCGAAAGCCGCCGCGAGCCTTTGTCTCCTCCAAACGGATTTCACTGTTTCTCAGGGAGATGTCCAACTGGCGCATGCGAGGAGTCAACTCGATGGCGAATTGGACCGCTCGGTCCATGTCGATGGCAACCGGTTCCAAACGGACGATCGGCTCTATGGCGATGGAGTCGGCGTCGTTGAGACCCAAGCTTCGCTTCACTGCCGCTGCCTCCAGGCGAATCGAGCTCTCCGAGCCCTGCACTTGCTCCCGGGCGTTGGCCAACTCCACCTGAATCTGATCCACATCGATTACCCTCACAGAGTCGGTCCGGGCCAGGCCACGCGCGACCCCCAGGGCTCTCTCGAGTTTGGTGGCCAGATCCTGATTGATATTCCGCCGGTAATGCTCCTCGAAGAGATCGAAGTAGCTCTCGGATACATCATCCACGATATCGATGACGTCTCCATAGAATTCGAGCTGGGTGCTCTCCAGGCTCAGCTCGGCTTGTTCCAGGTCGTTCTTGAGGCCATTTGGCTGGAAGAGGGGTTGTGTGTACCGGATGTAATACCGGTTGTAGTACGTGATTTCAGCGTTGCCCTCGAAGTCTTCCTGCCGATAGCGGTACAGGCGGTTGTTGAAGGAGAGGTAGCCGTTTGTGGGGTACCCGAACAGGATAACCGGCTGTCGGACCGACAGCTCTCCTTCCCATCGCCTCGTGTTCGACTGGACGATCTCATCCCTCTGGAGATCCGAGTTCCACCGCGGCTCCGACTCCAGGCTGAAGGCCGGAATGGTAAGGTCCATATCCACGGAGGATTTCAACCTGGCCTGATGGGCCCTCAGGTTGTGCTGGTCCCGCTGGATCTCGAGGTTCAGCCGCCGGATCTGATAGCTGGAGCTCAGGGACAACTCCACCATTCGCTCCAGGGTCAGGTCGATGGTCTGTGGCGGATCCTCTTGGGCCAGCCCTTCGACGGGAAAGAGGAACGGTCCCCAAAAGACAAGAAAGAGGACGAGCCACAAGGGGCGTGCGGGACTCTTGGATTGCGAGGGGATATTGGATCCGCGACTTCCGGGTGATGGCGCCTTCATCTCCGCCTTGCTCCCTATTGATCGGTTCTCCGGCCAGGCCTGAGGTGAGAGGCCGGGGCCGAACCGGCTTTCGGACAACCCAACTTGGGCCCGGGGACCTGTTCTAGCCAGATCGTTTATGCAAGGACCTGGTAAGGAGTGTGTTTGGCGATTCTGACCCCCGGAGGAGAGGTCGGGAAGAGGTCGTCCGGGTACGGACCAAAACGGGAACTCCTCCTTCAGCAGACCCGCTTGGCGAAACCGGAGAGGGGGAACCGGTAGACGATCTGGCAGGGAAAACGGTAGACTTACCATCGGTCCGGCGGGGAACGATTCCCCGGTGCGTACATTCTACGGAGCAATTTGGATGAACCTGCTACGAAGCCTCTCAAGCCTGCACTTTCCCGTTGCGCTAGCTCTGGCTGGCATCTCCTCTCTTCTCCTTTCCTCCCCGATATCAGCTCAGGGTGGAGCGGGAGGGGGGCCGACCATGCCAGTGTTCGCGGAGGGTCAGGCTCAGATCGTTCCGGCATTCCAGGACGCGGACCGGTGGATCCGGGAGGAGCTCTGGGTTGAAACCGAATTCGACTCCGACGGGGACGGGGACCGGGATCGGGTCCATGTGGCCGTGGTCCGACCGGAGCAGACCGAGACCGAGGGATTGAAGGTCCCGGTGGTCTACGAGTCGAGCCCTTACTTCGCCGGGACGGCTCCGCTGGACCTGGGGTACTTCTGGAACGTCCGGCAAGAGGTTGGCGGGCCTCCTCCGACCCGTTCGCCGGCGCCATCGGTCCGGACCCGGGCTCAGCCTGGGATCTCCGGCTCACAGTTAGCCACGTGGGTGCCCCGTGGCTTCGCCGTGGTGCACTCCGAAGCGCCGGGGACCGGCCTCTCGGAAGGATGCCCGACGGTCGGCGACCGGTATGAGGCGCTGGCTCCGAAAGCCGTGATCGATTGGCTCAACGGTCGGGCCAGGGGATTCGCCGCTGTGGATGGGAACGAGGAGGTAATGGCAGAGTGGAGCACGGGGAAGGTCGGGATGACCGGCACGTCGTACAACGGGACCATCCCCGTTGCCGCCGCCACCACAGGGGTCGAGGGCTTGGAGGCGATCATTCCTGTGGCCCCCAACAACTCCTACTACCGCTACTATCGATCCAACGGGCTGGTGCGGAGCCCTGGCGGTTACCTGGGGGAGGACATCGACGTTCTCTACGACTTCATCAACAGCGGGGATCCGGGGGGGCGTTCGAGCTGCAACGCCACGTACCGGGACGGGGAGATGGCCGCGGGGCAGGATCGTGTGACGGGAGACTACAATGAGTTCTGGGCCACTCGAGACATGATGAACGACCTGGATGGGATCCAGGCGGCCACGCTCATGTCTCACGCGTTCAACGACTGGAATGTGATGCCCGAGCACAGCGTCAAGGTCTACGAGTATCTCAAAGCCAAGGGCGTTCCGGCCCAGGCCTACTTCCATCAGGGCGGCCACGGCGGGCCACCCCCACTGGAGCTCATGAATCGCTGGTTTACCCGCTACCTCTACGGGATCGAAAATGGTGTGGAAAACGACCCCAAGGCCTGGATCGTGAGGGAGGACGATGAGCGGACCGAGCCTACACCGTACCCGGACTATCCCAACCCCGCTGCTTCGCCCGCAGTTCTCCGCCTCACCGCCGGCGGAGTCCAGACCGGAGGCCTGAGTCTCCAGAGCCGTCCCGGGCAGGGGACGGAGACCCTCGTGGACAACTTCTCCTTCGGCGGACGGACCCTGGCACAGGCCGAGTGGACCGAGCACCGCCTCCTGTACGCGACGCCGGAATTGAGGGAGGATGTCCACATCTCCGGGACCTCCCGAATTCACATCCGACTGGCCGCGAACCAGCCAGCAGCGAACCTGTCCATCTGGCTCGTGTCCCTCCCGTGGCTGGACGGCAGATTCTCCCGAGGCGGGGTCATCACCCGGGGGTGGGCCGATCCACAGAACCACAACTCCCTGACGGAGAGCGAGCCCCTTGTTCCCGGTGAGTATTACGAATTGGAATTCGAGCTACAGCCAGACGATCAGATTGTCCCTCGCGGGCAGCGCATCGGGTTGATGATCTTCTCCTCGGATCGGGAATTCACGCTCTGGCCGGACCCGGGAACCGCTCTGACGGTGGACCTCGACGGAACTTCCGTCGAGATCCCGGTGGTGGGTGGAGTCGAGGCCCTGGGGAGGGCAATCGGCGGATAGGAGGCAGAACACTACCCTCCTGCTGTCAACTCAGTCAGGTCCAGGACGTTGATCAGGGGGTCGCCCGACAGAAAACGGCGGAGGTTCTCGCAGAATAGCTGCGTCAGCCGCCGGTTCTCCCGGTCACTGGTGCTGGCGGAGTGTGGGCTTACCAGGACGTTCGGCATCTCCCAGAGAGGGCTGTCCCGAGGGAGAGGTTCTTCGGCGAAAACGTCCAGACCGGCACCGGCCAGGTGGCCTGATCGGAGGGCTTCCACCAGGGCGTTTTCGTCCACCAACGCCCCCCGAGCGATGTTGATGAGGACCGCACCCTCGGGCATAAGGGCCAACTCCTGAGCTCCAATCATCCCTTCGGTTTCGGGCGTATGAGGGGCGATCAGGACCAGGTGCTCGGCCCGCGACAAAACCGAATGGATCTCATCCGCCGGAAGAAACTCGTCCAGATCCAGACCCTCGGGATCGAACAGGAAGCCGGGGCGATCGACACCGATCACCCTCATCCTGAGGGCCTTCGCCGTCCGGACAACCTCCTGCCCCACCCCGCCGAGGCCCACTACCACGAGGGTCCGACCCTCCAGGTCCGTTCCCGCATAGCGCTCCCAGTGCTTCCGCTTCTGGTCTCGAAGCACGCGGAAGAGTTCCTTGCGGAACATGAGCATGACCATGATACAGAACTCGGCTAGAGGCTGACCGTGCACCCCGCTGGCTCGAGTGAATACGGTGTCCGGCATGCGCGCTATGTAATTCATGCGTTGGACGAACGGGCCGATCCCGGAACTGGTTGACTGGATCCAGCGGACGTTGGGAGCGACCTCCGGCAGGTCTTCCAGGTGGGTCTGGTCGAAGTCGAAGAGAACCTGGGCCTGGCCCAGGAGCTCGAGCCAACGAGCCTCCTGCTCCGGCGAACGTTCGACCGAGGCTCCCTTATGGTCTGCGGGATACCGGGGTGGCTGCAGCAGGGCCGGCTCGTAGAGCACCTCGAGCCGGGAGTCCACCGCCCGAATCTGATCCACCAGGTCCGGCTCGATGAAACTGGTGATCAGAACCTTCAGGGATCCGTCCAAAGGGACCGTCATCCCACTGTAACCTCCGCCCCGTCGCGTCGAGCCGATTTGTAGAGGGCCTCGATGACCCTCATGTTCAGCGCGGCTTCCTCTGCGGTGTACCTGAGAGGACGGTCCTTCAGCACGCAGTCGGCGAAATGCTCCACCATGAGCTTGTACTCGTCGGCCCCTTCCACCGTGACTTTGGTCAGGTTGTCCTCGATATCGAACTGCTCAATGACGGCATCGTCGGTTCCAGGTAGGAAAGCATCCTGTACTCTGATGTGCCCGTTGGAGCCGAGGAGGTGATATACCTCTGTCCGCTCCATGGTCAGGGCGCAATCGAAGTGGGCGAGGAGCCCGTCCTCGAACCGGAGCGTTCCAGCCATTTGCTCATCCACCCCGGGCGATCGGAAGTTGGCCATGGCCCGAACCTCCACCGGTTCCTTTCCGGCTACGGTCCGGCTGACGTTCACACAGTAGCAGCCCACATCCATGAGGGCTCCACCCCCCAGGTCCTTGTCCCAGCGGATGTTGTCGGGGTTCGTCAACAGGAACGTGAACGAGCTTCGGATCTGTCTCAGATCGCCGATGGCACCACCCCGGACCATCTCCAGCACCTTCTCGGTCCGGGGGTGGAAGCGGTACATGAAGGCTTCCAGGAGCTTCACGCCGTTTGCCGTGGCGGCAGCCTTCATTTCGAGGCACTCCACCGCGTCCACCGCCAACGGCTTCTCGCAAAGGATGTGCTTCCCCTTCTCAGCTGCCTTGATGGTCCACTCCTTGTGCAAGCTGTTGGGAAGGGGGTTGTAGACTGCTTCGACTCGTTCATCGTCGAGGAGATCTTCGTAACTCCCGTAGAAGGTTGGGATGGATCCCTCCTCAGCGAATTCCCGGGCTCGCCCCTCCTCTCTGGAAGCGACTGCGAGAAGCTCTCCATTGGAGGAGGCTTGGATCGCTGGATTGACGGCCCGTCTCCCGATATTGGACGTGCTGATCACGCCCCAGCGTAGTCTTCTTTCCAACATGCTCGTTTCTCCTTGGGAGCGGCTGCCCACCGCCCGTGCAGATCTTCCAGGGTACCTACCCCGCGGCGCACCTTATTCGGCTCGCCCCACTTCTTCAACACCCTTCTGATTAATATGGGCTTTTCTGCCCTTCATCCCCCTGCGCGTTGGCCAGGGGAAGGTCCACCCAGGCCCGGGTCCGATGGGAGTGGGCGACGGCATTGATGATCTCTTGAACGCGGGCGCTCTGGGCGAAATCACCCTGGTTCACCTCTTTCCCTTCAACGATTTCCTCACAGAAGTTGTGGACCAGGTTTCCGAAGAAGGCCGTGCTCCACGGATCGTCATTCTGGAACCCGGGGGGAAAGAAACGATCGGGGACCTCCTGCTGGACGAACTCGACGGCATCGGGCTTCGCCGTGTGGATCGTCTGAATCACGCCGAATTCCTCCACCAACCGTGTCTGGATAGCCCCATTCGATCCGAAGATCCGAGCTTCGATGCCGGGGTAGTTCCCCACCGTTACGTAGCTGGACTGCATGGAAAAGATGGCGCCGTTCGGGGCCTCACCCATGAACATGTCTGCGTCATCGATGTTGATCCGCTCCCGCTCAATGTCGAGGTTCGTACGACGACGGTAGGGCACCATGTTCGCCAGGACCCCCACCACTCGGTCCAGCCCGGTCCCGATGCACTCCAGTCCGATGTCGATGGTGGGAGCGCCGTATCCCTCCAGAGACGACACGGTGATTCCTTCCCTGGAGAAATCCGTTCCCCAGGGTGGTTCCCCCGTCGGTTTCGTCTTGTGGATCCGCTTGTCCATGGGGTTGTCCGGATCCAGCCATTGGGAGTTCTGCTCGAACCCATTGAAGATGAAGGGATCCCCGATGAAGCCCTCCCGAATCAGCTCGAACATGTACATGACGGCGGGGGCATAGCGAAAGGTGAGTCCCACCTTCGTCTTCAGCCCCTTCGACTTGGCTAGCTCATGGGCTCGCCAGACATCCCGGAAATCGTGACAGACGGGCTTCTCCACCAGGCAGTGCTTCCCGGCCTCCAGAACCGCGAAGACCAGATCCTGATGATCTCCCCGGGTGACGATGTCCACGACATCGATATCGCTTCTGGACAGGACCTTCTCGAAATCCGTCTCCACGTCGGGGATGTCGAATTCCCTGGCCCTCGCCTGGGCCATCTCCCGGTCCAGATCGCAGATGGCCACCAGATCGCTGAGATGGGACCGGAAGAACCCGGGCAGGTGTGCCGACGCGGACCACCTGCCGGCACCGATGACGGCGACCCTGAGCTTGTCCTTCATCGACGCGACGTCCTTTCTATGAAGGCGTCCAGGGTTTCCTTCCACTGGGGCAAAAGGCTCCGCTCCACATACATCATGTGCCCTGCCGCGAAATCGGCTCGCTGGATGTTGTCTCTCAGGTGGTCCGGGAGCCCCAGGTGATCCATGGTCCATACGGCGGCGAAGTAGGGTGTCGCCAGGTCGTAGATCCCGTTTACCAGGAGTACCTCCAGATTCGGATTGAATCGAATGGCAGCGGCCAGGTCCGGCCCGACGTTGGGGGTCCCGGCTCCACGAATGAAGCCCTCCGGTTGCGCCCGATGCCAGTTCCAATTCCGGGTCGCTCCACTGGGGGTGTACTCCCGGGTCCCGTCATAACCCAGTTCGTCCCGGAGGTAGCTGTTGAAGGCGGAGGTGTAGGCCGAGCTGATGGCGGTGGACTGGGGATCATGATCCGGGGTCGCCTGGAGGAGGTCCCCGGATGGGCCGGTGAACCGTGCATCCAGACGGCCCACCACGAGCCCCTGGGTCCGGAGCAATTCCTTCTCGAATTCCGGGGCGGATATCCGGAGGTCGGCTCTGTCGATGAACTCCCGGCTCATCCCGGTGAACTCGTGGATCCGTTCGATGACCCTACCTCGGGTCGCCGCGTCCAGCGTGTTCCCCCGGAGGAGGGCGGTGGCGTATTCGGTGAGGGACCACTCTTCCACCTCGCTCATGAAGGCCTGGAGGTCCTCCGGAGGGGCTCCTGGAAGTGCGTCCAGGTATGCGGCTACGACGGCGTAGGAAGGGAGGTTCACCACATAGGGCAGATCGTCCCCGGGCGCGAACTGAATGGTCCGGAACTCCAGGACGGCGCTCACCAGGATGATCCCGTTGAGGTCTATGTTGGCCCTTTGAAGATGCCGGGCCAGCACCGCGGAACGGGTGGTGCCGTAGCTCTCACCCAGGAGGTAGCGCGGGGAGTTCCACCGTTGGTACTGGCTCAGAAAGCGCCGGATAAACTGCGTCAAGGAGGAGGCGTCCTCGTCGATCCCCCAGAAGTCGGACCCCTGGGCATCGCCCAGCGGTCGGCTGAAGCCCGTTCCCACCGGATCGAGCATCACGATGTCGGTCTTGTCCAAGAGGGTATACGGGTTGTCCTCCAGAGTGTATGGAGGAGGGGGCTGGTGTCCCACCACCGGAGTTTCCACCCGCCGTGGGCCCATGATCCCCATGTGGAGCCAGAAGGATGCCGAGCCTGGACCCCCGTTATAGGCGAACATGATGGGGCGCGGAGCTTGATCCTCAGTCCCTGTCCGGAAGTAGGCCGTGTAGAACACTTCGGCTTCGGCGGCTTCGTCCTCGTCCCGGAGGATCAAGCTGCCGACCACGGCATCGTACTCCACCGTCTCGTCTCCCACCCTGATGGAGTGGTGGCTTTCGTAGCGAGCAGGGACCGGTTCTGCGATGGGATCTGGGGTCCTCTGGGCGTTCACCACGGGTGGGAGGGCAGGGGCCACCACCAGCAGGGCGAGAGCGATGGGCCTTCTCATTGATCCTCCAGATTCGGTTGGTGGGGAGGGTCCATCCCCCTCGTTTGTATGGTCCTCTTCCGAAATACCACCACCAGAACCGTCAAGTTGAACGAGAAGCGGGGTTCTGGCAAAGAGTCCGCAGCGAGGCAATCCCTCTCACAGGGCTGCCTCAGCGTGATGGCACGCTACCCTATGCGGTCGGTCCTCGTCTCCCAGGTCTCGGGGCATCGGATCCTCGTCCTCACAGAGGGTCGTAGCAAAGGGACACCTCGTGTGAAATCGACATCCGGATGGTGGATTTGCCGGGCTGGGGATGTCTCCCGCCAGGGGCGTCCGCTTCCGCACGGCTTCCCGCTCCGGATCGGGAATCGGGATGGCCGCCATCAACGCCCTGGTGTACGGGTGGAGGGGGGTTTCGAAGATCTGATCCCGGTCGCCGAGCTCGACCACTCTTCCCAGATACATCACCGCTACCCGATCGCTGATATGGCGGATCATGGAAAGGTCATGGGCGATGAAGAGATAGGTCAAAGCGAGCTCGTCCTTCAGGCGGGCGAGAAGGTTCACGATCTGGGCCTGGATTGACACGTCCAGGGCCGAGATCGGCTCATCCGCTACGATGAACCGGGGCCCCGTGGCCAGGGCTCGGGCGATCCCGATGCGTTGAAGCTGACCCCCGGAAAACTCGTGAGGATGTCGCCTGGCCAGATGGGGGCCGAGGCCCACCATCTCCAGAAGTTCGCTCACCCTCCGCTGTCGGTCCTTCCGACCCCCGATTCGATGGATGTCCAGCGGCTCCCTGAGCGCCTGGCCGACTGGAATCCGAGGATTGAGAGAAGCGTGGGGATCCTGGAAGATCATCTGCATGTTGCGGCGGGCAAGCCGCAACGCTTCGGCACGCAGGCCGATGAGGGGAGTATCCTGGAAGATCGCCTCCCCCGAGGTAGGCTTCTCCAGGAGGAGCATGGCCCTGCCGGTGGTGGACTTTCCGGATCCGCTCTCACCGACCAGTCCCAGGGTTTCTCCCTCACGGATATCGAAGGTCACTCCATCCACGGCCCGGACCGCGCCTACGCGACGCTTCAAGAGCCCCCTGAGGATGGGGAAGTGAACCTCGAGGTCCCGAACCTGGAAGAGAGGCTTCATGTCCCCACCCCCGGGTCGGGACCCAACTCCCGCCAACGGATACAGGCAACCCGGTGGTCATCGTGTACCCCATCAAGGGGCGGCTTCCCGGTCGCGCACTCCTCGACGGCATGCCGGCACCTGGGTGAGAACGGGCAGGCGTCCGAGTCCATCCGCAGGTCCGGAGGCTGCCCGTCGATGGAAGGCAGGGGGCCACAGGCGGGAGCGTCCACTCGGGGGATCGACCGGAGGAGGCCCTGGGTGTAGGGGTGTTTGGGATCTCGGTAGAGCTCGGCGACCGGCGCCTCCTCCACGATGGTGCCGGCATACATGACCGCGACCCGATGAGCGAGACCGGCTACGAGGGCCAGGTCGTGGGTGATCCAGATGATGGCCATTCCCAGTCGTTCCTGGAGGCTCTTCACCAGGTCCACGATCTGAGCCTGAATGGTCACGTCCAAGGCTGTGGTGGGCTCATCGGCAATGAGAATCGACGGGCGGCACGAGAGGGCCATGGCGATCATGACCCGCTGCCGCTGCCCCCCTGAGAGCTGGTGGGGGTGGTCGGCCATCCGCTGGCGAGGGTTGGGGATCCCAACCAGCGCCAACATTTCCCTTGCCCTCTCAACGGCGTCATGCCGACTCGCCCCCAGGTGCCTTCGGAGGGGCTCCGTGAGCTGATACCCGACGGTCAGAACGGGATTCAGGGAGGTCATGGGATCCTGGAAGACCATGGCGATCTCCCTGCCCCGGACTTCCCTCCACTCGGTCGGTGACAGCTGAAGGAGGTCTCTGCCCCGCAGGATCGCCGTTCCCCCCTCGATTCGTCCGGGTGGCTCCGGGACCAGCCCCATGATGGAGAGGGCGCTCACCGTCTTCCCCGATCCGCTTTCTCCGACGATGGCCAGCGCCTCCCCTTCGGACAGGGAGTAGGAGATGCCGTTCACGGCGTGAACCACGCCCTCGTCGGTGTGGAACCGAGTCACCAGATCCCGAACCTCCAAGACCGGTCGGGTCATGGCGTTCCGTCCCGGGCGGTCGGGTCCAGCGCGTCCTGGAGCCCGTCTCCAATGAAGTTGACGGAGAGCACCACCAGGAGGATCGCGAGTCCCGGGAAGATGGTGAGCCAGGGTTTGGTGGCCATCGTGGCCTGAGCGTCCATCAGCATGTTGCCCCAGGTGGGGGTGGGGGGTTGTACCCCCAGCCCCAAGAAGCTCAGCGACGATTCCAGGATGATGGCGTTTCCCACGGCCAGAGTGGCGCCCACGACGATGGGGCCGATGGCGTTGGGGAGGATATGCCGGGTCATGAGCCTGAGATTGCTGGCACCGAGGCTCCGGGCAGCCTCCACGAAAGTGACCTGTTTGATGGCGAGGACTTCTCCTCGAACCACTCTGGCGGTGGCCATCCAGCTCAACAGGCCGATGATGAGGGCCATGGAGGAGATCACCGCCTGGGAGTAGGAGCTGAGCACGATCAACAGGGGAAGGGTCGGGATGGAATAAACCACATCAGTCAGCCGCATCAGAAGGTTGTCCACCCTCCCGCCGTAGAACCCGGCCACGACCCCGATGAGAGACCCCAGCCCCGTCCCGATGATCGCCGAGAGGATCCCGATGAGGATTGAGATGCGCCCGCCATGGAGGACCCTGGTGAAGAGGTCCCGTCCCAGGTCATCGGTCCCCATGGGGTGCTCCCAGGAGGGTGCCTGGCGAATGCTTCCCAGGTCGATGGCATCGAACGCGTAGGGGGCGAGGAGGGGAGCGGCCATGCACACGACCGTCATGCCCAGGACCACCACCGAGGATGCCATGGCCAGCTTGTGCTTCCGGAGCTGGCGCCAGACCGGTGACCTGAACCTCTCACTCATACCGAATCCGCGGGTCCAGGATGCCGTAGAGGATGTCCGCCACCAGGTTGAACACCACCACCATGATCGATCCCATCATCAGGATCCCCATGAGGAGTGGATAGTCCCGGGCGAACATGGCCTGGACGAACATCCGGCCGATCCCCGGCCAGGCGAACACCGTCTCGGTAATGACGGCTCCGGAGAACAGTGCCGCCATGTTCAAGGCCATGATGGAGATGAGAGGGATCAAGGCATTCCTGAGCGCGTGGATTCCGACCACTACCCGCTCAGGCAATCCCTTGGCCCGGGCGGTCCGCACGTAGTCTGCCCGGAGCACCCCCAGCAGGCTGGATCGGAGGTAGCGGGACCATCCGGCGATGTACCGGAACGAAAGGACCACCGCCGGCAGGATCAGATGCAGAAGGTGGTCGAGCAGGGACGAAGCACCCACCGTCTCCGTACCGGACACCGGGAGCCAACCCAACTTCACCGAGAAGATCAACTGCAGGATGAGGGCGAACCAGAAGACCGGCATGGCGATGCCCACGAACGAAAACCCGGTACCGAGATAGTCGAACAGGCTGTACTGGCGAACTGCGCTGAAGACGCCCAGGCCGAGTGCCACTAATGCGGCGAGGAGGAATGCCGACGCCATCAACTCCACCGTCGCCGGGAGCCGATCCAGAATCATCTCGGCGACCGGCCGGGTAGTGGAGAAGCTGATCCCCAGGTCACCGGAAAGCGCCGCCCCCAACCACCGGACGTATTGGATATGAACCGGCTGGTCCACCCCCAGGCGTTGGCGGTAGGCCTCGATGACCTGTGGATCGATGAACCGGCCCGACTCCAGCAGGGCGCCTTCCGGCCCCCCGGGCGCAGCCTGGATGACGGCGAACAGCACCACGGAGATCCCGAACACCAGTGGGATCATCTGCAGGATTCGACGCCCGATGTAGGAGATCACCGGAGGGTCCACTCCCACAAGTTCCAGAAGCTTCCGAAGTTGGTTCCGCTACCCCGGTAATTCCCGATCCGGGTGCTCACCAATTCCGGGACCACGTTGTAGTAGATGGGGAGGGATCGGGCGGTGAGGGCGAGTAGCTCCTGGGCTTCGTCCAGAAGGGGTTTCCGCTCGGCGAAGCTGAAGGTCCGGTCCGACCTCTCCATCGCTTCGTCCAACTCCGGATGGCAGAGCCCGGTCATGTTGTTGGGCCCATCACAGGCATACAGGCCGGTGATGCTGGGATCGGCGGGAAGGAACCAGGCGCTCACGATGCCCTCCCACTCGCCGCTTCTCCACTTCTGGGTCCATGCGGCGCTTTCCAGGGTTTCGAACGTGACCTCGATCCCGACCTCTTTCAGCTGAGCCTGGATCACCTGGGCGATGGCGATGCGATCTGCGCTCCCGGCTCGGTTCAGCATGACGAAGGAAAAGCGTTCCCCGCCCTTTTCCCTTACTCCATCGGGGCCCGGGAACCACCCTGCCTCGTCCAGCATTCGCCGGGTGCGTGGCGGATCGAACTCGAGACCGAACACATTGGGGTTATGATACGGGCTGGTCGGGTTGATGGGCGTGTCGGCGATGGTCACGGTCCCCTGCATCAGTTGATCGGCGATGGCCTTCCGGTCGATGGCATGGAAGATCGCCCTCCTGACCACGGGGTCGCTGAAAAGGGTTCGGCCCCTTTCTAGATTGACGCTCAGGTCGAAGTGCATGAACGTGTTGGAGCTCACCAGGTGGATCTCGTATCCCTCCACCCCTTCCACCTCCACTACCTGGGTGGGTTCCAGACGGCCGTAATGGTACTGGCCGCCGGTCATGGCGTTCATCCGCGTGTTCGAGTCGGGGATGAAGGACCAGACGATCTCGTCGATCCGGGGATACTCTGCGCCTCGCCAGTAGTCGTCGTTTCTTACGACTCGGATGTACTCTCCGGATTTCCACTCGACGAACTTGAAGGGCCCGGTTCCGATGATCTCGGGTCCCCGGTTGTACGGCACGTAGTTCACGATTTCGTCGACCGTCTTCCCGCCGAGAATATGCTCCGGAAGGACGGCTTCGAAGAGACCGGCGTAGTAGCCGTAAACGCCGTCCCATCGGAAGACTACTGTGAGGTCGTCGGGCATGAAGCAGTCGATGATCCCCAGGTATTCGTGGCGATTGTAGGTTTGTGATCCTTCACCGGTGACGAAGCTCCAGGTGAAGCAGACGTCCTCGCTCGTAAGCGGCTCCCCGTCGTGCCACCGGACCCCTTCGCGGAGGTGCCAGGTCATGTCCACGGTCCCGTCCTCGTTCATGACGATGAGACCGTTCTCGAGGGTCGGGATCTCCTTCGCCAGGACGGGGATGTACTCGTTGTTCTCGTTGGCTGTGACGAGGCCTTCCACCATGGAAAAGGCGATATCGACCAGGTTCTGGCTGGTGAAAGCGTTCAGGACGTCGATCTCCCGTTCGTATGCGACCCGGAGGATCTTTCGGCCTTCGGACCCGGAGGTGGAGGGGCTCTCACCGCCGGTCCCCTCCGACCCGCAACCGGCCAAGGCCACCAGGGCCAAGGAAGTGAGGGAGAGGAAGCGCGTCCTCTCGTGGTCCTGTTGACCTCCCATCAAGCGAATCGCTCCACCGTTTGGTTCGAGTGCATCCGGCCGAAGAGGTACGAGAGGAAGTCCCGACGGCGCCCGGTAGGCAATCTCCGCCAGGTGGGCGTCACGACCCGTTCCCCCCACCAGTACGACCAGATGAGGACGGCACGCGAAGGGGCGGAGAGGAACGCCATGCGGTTGTCCACCCATCCCTCTCCGCCAACCAGGCTCTGATCCCGAAGCCAGTTCTTCACCTGCTCCCCCGACCACCCCAAGGCATGCAGGCGCCATGCTGCGCCGGTTCCGATACCTGCCCGGTGCCGGTTGAGAAGGCCCAGGACCCGATCATCATCGGTGGTGACCCACTCTGTCATTTCCATCCCCGCGTCGGCGATCCCCTCGAATACGGACGAGCTGGCCGTGTTCACCACCGAGAGGAGTACATCCGCCGCCGTCACGCCGCGCCGGAACTCCGTCTCCCTCAGTTTGAATTGGACGTAATGCCCGGGGTAGCCCTCGTGGACGGCCAGGTGTTTCAGCCCCGGCCGGGTCAGGGTGGGATCGGTGTTCAGTTCGATGGTCCGGTTCAGATAGTCACACCGTGCGTTGAAAGCCTCTCCGGAGACCGTCATGACCCGCATCCCATCGTCTTTCTGAGCGGGAATCTCCAGGAGCCGCTCTTCGGTCCTTTCCCAGGCCTCGTCCAAGAGCTCACCCAGTACCCCCTCCACCTCGTCCGGTGGCACTCGGTTCCGATCTTCCCAAGCAGCGCACTGGGTCCGGAGATCGCCGTGGTACCCCATCCCGCCCAACAGCCCCTGTATCTCCTCACAGAGGGCATCAAGCTCGAGCTGAGGAGCCGGTTCCACCGGTACGTGAAGAAAACCGCCCAGCTGATCCTCGAAGGGCAACCCGTTTTGCCGCCATTGGATGAATGCGAGCGTAGATCGGCAGAGCTGTCGGTAGTAGGACCGTCGATCCTCCTCCGCCAACTCGGTGGATTCCACATCGAGTGCCTCAAACCAACGGCGAGCTGCGTTGTAGGAGGAAAAGACCTCGGCCGCGATCTCCCCGGGTCGGGCCATGTTTACCACGACCAGCCCGTCGCCTCCCGAACCCTCCTTCCGGTAGAGGGCATCCACGCCCAGGAGTCCAGCGGCTGCGTGGCCTCCGAACTCCAAAGTCGGTTGGCTGAGCATCACTCCACCCACCTCATCATCTCCTCGGCAATCAGGGACACCGGGATAGATCCGAACGAGAGGAACTCGTCGTGGAAGGCTCGTAGGGTGAACCCGGAGCCCTTCCGAACCGACAGGTGTTGCCGGAGCCGATGAATGGCGTCGGTCCCCAACAGGTAGATGACGGCGGCCCCTGGGAACATCGAGTTCTTCACCGCTTCTCCCAAGGCTGCATCCCATCCCATCCCCGCATGCTCCTCATAGAACCCGGCCGCCTGCTCCAATGTGATCCGGCCCAGGTGGAGCCGCAGGTCCACGATGGCTCGGGCGCACATCCGGGTTCGTCCCTTCAGCTCCGCATACTCCTCGAGAGGAGTGAGACCTCCGGCCTCACCCATGAGGTCGGTGGCGTAGCAGGCCCACCCCTCCGCCATCGTACCCCCACAGAACATGGCGATGCGTGAGGCGCAGTCCACTGCCGCGATTCGCCCGACACGAGAGGGAGAACGGAAGGCGTGCCAATTCTGGACGTGGTGGCCGATTCCTCCGTGATGGATGACATGGTTCAGCTTGATGACGCTGTCGTTGTTGGCCCGGAGTAGCTCCTCCTGTTCCGCTTCCGACATCTCCGCATCGATTGGCTTAACCAGGTACTCGTGAACCGGAGGTCGTTGGTATGCGGCAGGAGATCGGTAGAAGAGAAAGTAGAGGTACGGAGCGGCCTCCCGAGCCCAAAGAGGCCTGGGCACATACCTGATGGGAAAGTCTGGCCAGGTAAGAAGGTCGTGTTCCTGAGAACGAGCCTTGACTGCATCCCATTCTTCCTGGTAGGCCGCGTAGTACCGATCGGTGGTGGGATGCAGATCCGCCAATCCCCTCAGGTCCTCCGGTGTGAACCCTGGGTGATCGTTCACCCGGGCAGCAGAGTCTGCCAGCTCCGACTCTGCGTAGGCCAACAGGTCCTGCGGACTTTGGTCCAGGAAGTGTCCCTCACGCAGATAGACAGAAAGGGCCTCTTCGCCGCAAGCGTAGTGAGTGGAGGGATGGAGGCTGAGTTCCGAGTGGAGGAAGTGGTGGTACTCGGCGAAGGCCTCCCGAGCTTTTCCGGCTGCATTCCTCATTCCCGCGACAGCCTGCGATTCGCTCGTCCTCGGCGAAGCCTCCGCGATGAGGAGCTCGATCCCTCGGTCCAGGAACGCCAGTGCCCCGGTGCACTCTCTGACGGCACGCTCGGTCCATGGCGACGGAGCACGCCGGAGGTTCTCCCTGCCCTGACGGAGGAGGGTCGGAATACCCTCCAATCGGGCCGTTGCAGCCTCCATGCGCTCCGCCAAGGGGGCGAAGTCTGAAAGGAAGAGAGCCATGACCCCGAACACGGCTTCGCTCGCGTAGAGGCTCGGATTCCCACGGTGGAAATGCCCGGACTCGAATTCCCAGAGTTGGATCTTGAGGAACCCTTCGGCGAGGCGTCGATCCAGGAGCGGCCAATTCACCGCTGTCCGCTGCTCGGGATCGATTTCTTCCTTCGGGACCTCGGCCTCTCTCGCCCCGCGCTGGGCCGCCGGCAACCGCTCAGCTGACCTCAATAGAGCCTGCATCTCGGCCAACGTATCCCCGGCGCCGTTTTCGGAGAAATCGGGCAGGAGATGATCCAGACCATGAACCCCGATGAAGGTGGCGTTCACGGGTCGGTGCGCGTAATAGGACGTGAAGAACCGGTCCAGCCAGTCAGCCCCTCCCCCAGGTGCATCAGCGCTCATTCCCATGGGCCCTTCGGTGGATACGAGGATTGACGTGCCGGCCGCGCGGCCGGGTGACTCGTCGGTGCCGGCCGGTTGGCGCGGTTGAAAGTCCTGCGAAAGAAGGTTCGCTGCAAGAAGGACGTGGGCCCCCTGTAGCCTCCTCCCTCCCGAAGCTCCGGTAACGACACGTCGAGACGGTTGCGGTCCCGTCGCTCCCGGGATGACCGGGGCAGGTTCGTGCTCTATTATCCAGCCGTCCGGAGACCGGTCCCACCATTGAGGCGTTTGTCATGAGAACCCTTCAGGCTTTCTATCGCTCCGTCCTTCCCGTGGCTGCGGGGCTCTGTATCCAGGCGTGTTCCCCGGATCCGACCCCCATGGCGGTGCTGGAGGCCACCATCGCCCAGGTTCAGGCCGCACTCCTCTCGGGGGAGACCACGTGCCGCATGGTGGTCCAAGCCCACCTGGATCGGATCGAGGCGTACGACGAGTCCACCGTGAACGCCATCACCGTTCTCAACCCTCAAGCCTTGGCGAGAGCCGACGAGATCGACCGAGCCATCCAGGACGGTCGTGATCTCGGGGACCTCTTTTGCGTGCCCATGCTCGTAAAGGACAACTTCGACACCCATGACATGGTGACCAGCGGGGGATCCATCGCTCTCATCGAGAATCTCCCCCCTGATGACGCCTTCATGGTACGCCGCATCCGGGAGGAGGATGCCATCATCATCGCCAAGACCAACATGGCGGAGTGGGCGTTCAGTCCGCGGCAATCGGTCAGTTCTTCCTTCGACACGACTGCGAACGCGTATGCATTGGACCGTGTTCCGGCTGGATCCAGCGGGGGTACGGCGTCGGGAGTGGCGGCCAGCTTCGGGGTGATCGGGTTGGGGAGCGACACAGGGAACTCCATCCGGGGGCCATCCTCTCATCTGGCCCTGGTGGGGATTCGTTCTACCATCGGTCTCACGAGCCGGGACGGTGTGATTCCCCTTTCCTTCGATCGGGATATCGCGGGGCCCATGGGCCGAACCGTGGAAGATGTGGCCAGAGTGTTCAATGTGGTGGCTGGGTATGATCCGGCGGATCCCTACACGGAGGACGGCCGGGACCGGAAAGAGGAGGACTACACCAACTTCCTGGATGTGGAGGGGCTGCGGGGCTCCCGCATCGGGGTGTTGCGGTCGCTTGTCGATGTTGAGGATGCGGATACGGCGATCCTGAGGATCTTCGAGGACGCCATCGGGGATCTTGCCCGCCTCGGAGCCGAGATCGTCGATCCCTTCGAGTTCGATGTCCGCGCTCAACTGGACCGGGAGGGACTTTTCTGCCAGCGGTTTCGCTATGACATGGCCCGGTATCTGGAATCCCTGGGGGATGATGCCCCTATCACCGATGTGATTCAGGCCTACGAACGGGGGCAGTTCTCACAGCCCGCCGAGCGCTCTCTCCGGTCCCACAGGGAGAGGCCTCTGGACGTCCACCCCTCCCAGTGGGACCCGCCCTGCCCCGATTATTTCGAACACGAAGGGCGGCAGGCGTACCTGCGTGAGCTCACCCTAGCCATGGACCAGGCCGGAGTGGACGCGCTCGTTTACCCCAGTTGGCTGAATCCGCCGGCTCACATCGACCGCGGGAGAGAGGAGTACCGGGGAGATAACAGCCAGCGTGTCGCGCCCGCCACGGGAATGCCGGCCATCACCGTACCCATGGGGTTCAGCTACGGATCGCTGCCCGCGGGGCTCCAGATTCTTGGCCGCCCGTACGCCGAAGGCCTCTTGTTCAAGTATGCCTATGCCTACGAGCAGGGTACACATCATCGGCACCCGCCGGAGGGATTCCCGGAGCTCCCCATCGAGGGGGAGGGGCGATAGCCTCCCTGCCGGCATGAATAGGAAGTTGTTTATGAGCCGCGAATCGTGGGTCGGAACCAGGAGTCATCCTCCTCTCGGGCGAGCCCGGGTCCGCGTGAGGAGGGGTTTCAAGTCCCTAATCATGCTCCTCCTCGGAGCCGCCGGGTGCGATCAGCCCCCGGTGGACCAGAGCCTTGGCCTCCAACCGGCGGACATTCTGATCACCGGAGGGACCATCGTCACCATGGATCCCCAGAGACGGGTGTTGGAGGATGCGGCCATCGCCATCGTGGGAGAGCGAATCGAGGCCGTCGGGCCGACGGAGGAGCTTCGGGGACGGTTCGATGCCGCGCAGGTCATCGACGCGAGCCGAAGTGTCGTCATGCCAGGACTCATCGACGGCCACGGCCACGCGGGGCACGGCTTGGTCAAGAGCCTCGGGACCGATACCGGTGAGTGGTACGGGGCCACGGAGCTCATCTATGCGCAAGGGTCGACGGAGGATTTCTGGCGAGCTGACGCACTTCTCACCGCGGTGGAGCGGCTCCGGTTCGGCGTGACCACGGGCCTCACGTACTTCGGTGGGGGTGACAGTGTGATGCGTACCGACGACCCACGGTATGGGGACGCGTACCTCCAGGCGATCCAGGACGTCGGGGTCAGGTGGATTCTCGCGGTGGGTCCAAGGCGTCCGCCATTCCCCAGGACCTATTCGCACTGGGAAGGTGACACCCGACTGGATGTCCAGGTGAGCTTCGAACAGCAGTTGGAGACCACGGAGACTCTGATTCAACGCTGGCACGGCGAGTCTGCAGGGAGGATCAATATTGCCGTGATGTTTCCCACTCATCACCCGGAGAATGGGCCCATCACCGATGTGGACCTCCAGGATCTGATTCGGCGCACCCGGGCGACGAGGGATCTGTCCCGGGAATACGGAGTGCTTTTCACTCAGGACGGGCATACCCGGGGGACCGTGGAGTTCGCCCACGAAGTCCTCGATATCCTGGGCCCGGACGCCCTCCTTTCCCACGCCACGGAGCTTACGGACCGAGAGATCGAGATCTGCGGCCGGACCAACACTCGCATCGTCCACAACCCCAGCGCGATCGCATCGATCAGGGGGCGTTGTCCCGTGACGGAGCTTCTAGATGCCGGGGTGACGGTGCTGCTGGGGTCCGATGGCGTTGCCCCTGACCGCAGCTATGACATGTTCCGGCACATGTTCCAAGCCATGCGGTATCACCGGTTCCATTTTCGGGACGCATCAGTCCTTCCTGCGGGGAAAGTCCTGGAAATGGCGACCATCGATGCGGCCGAAGCACTCGGAATGGACGACGAAATCGGGTCCCTGGAGCCAGGGAAGAAAGCCGACATCATCCTCATCGACACCTATCAGCCCCACCTGTATCCACCGAACATGCCCCTCTACCGGGTGGCGTACTTCGCCAATGGCAACGACGTGGAAACCGTCATCGTCAACGGGGAGGTCTTGATGTTGGATCGACAGGTCCAGACGGTGGAGGTGTCGGAGGTCCTGGAGTTGGCTCAGAGGGAGATCGAGGCTGCGCTGGACCGAACCGGGCTTCAGCACCTGAAACGGACGCCAGAGGGGTTCTGGGGCCGCACCCGACTGCCGACCCAGTAACGGCGCTCCAACGGCGGGGCCTGGATCTTTCAGGAGGCTCCGGAGGGAGCTGGCTGCCAGATCCACCCGTCCAGTGCGCCGGCGCTCCGGCAGTGGGCCCTTCATCCCTTCTGAGCCTACTCTCACCAGAGAGCCTGGAAAGTCTGCCTGGACCGCCTATCTTCCTGACTGTTCTGGTGATCGGGCCGAGAGGGCTCCCCTGGGCTCTCTCGGCCGATTCGTGTGTCTGGTCAGCACCGACGAGAAGATTCATGGGACCTCTACGGTCAGCTCTCTTCCTGTTGTTCCTCCCCAACCCAGTTCTCCTCACAGCCCAGGAGACGGCCTCTGGGAATGCCGCGCTGCGCCCGGTGGTTACTGCGGCTCCAGTAGCCGGCCAGATCCAGGTGGATGGGCGGTTGGACGAGGCCGCCTGGTCTGCGGTGACGCCTGCAACCGGCTTCACCCAGGTGGATCCCGAAGAGGGCCGGCCTGTGAGCGAGGCGACGGAAGCCAGGGTCCTCTTCGATGAGGAGGCGATCTATATCGGGGTTCGCCTCCATGACAGACAGCCGGTGAGTGAACGGCTTGGTCGACGGGATATGCCCTTGTTGGATTCGGATTGGCTGGGCGTGGTGATCGATTCCTACCACGATCACCGTACCGCCTTTTCCTTCGACCTCAATCCCGCTGGAGTCCAACGAGATGCGGTGAAGTCCATGGGCGCCGGCGGGCAGGAGCAGGACGACCTGTCCTGGGACCCGGTCTGGGAGGGGCGGGCCACCAAGGACGAAGGGGGTTGGACGGCGGAATACCGGATTCCCTTCAGCCAACTCCGCTTCGGGAAGGAGGAGGAACCCACCTGGGGGATCCAGATCGAACGGGTCATCGGCCGGCGCCGGGAATACTCGGTGCTTTCCTTTACCCCCAAGAGCGAACCGGGAGGCATTCCGGCATATGGCCACCTGGTGGGACTCCGGGACGTGAAGCCGGGCCAACGACTGGAGGTTCTTCCCTACGTGGTCACCAGGAGCGAGCACGTGGATCCCAGGGGGAACCCGTTTCGGAGTGATTCCGAGCATTTCGCATCAGGAGGAGTGGATCTCCTCTACCGGGTCAGCTCGGATTTCGCCCTGAACGCGACCTTTAATCCTGACTTCGGGCAGGTCGAGGTGGACCCAGCCGTCATCAACCTGACGGTCTACGAAACGTTCTTCCAGGAAAAACGCCCCTTCTTCATCGAAGGGAGCGAGATCTTCGACTTTGGACGGAACACCAGCGGTGGGCAGCTCTTCTACTCCCGTCGAATCGGCCGGAGACCCCAGGTTCGCCCTTCCGCCTTTGCGGTAGATATGCCCGAGGTGACCACCATCCTGGGGGCCGGGAAACTCACGGGGAAGACGGCCAACGGTTGGTCTGTGGGGATCCTGGAGGCCATCACACAGGAGGAAACCGCCCGATTCGTCGGCACCGACCTGGCCTCGCAAAACGCTGTTGCCGAGCCACTCACCAACTATTTCGTGGGGCGGATAAGGAGAGACGGGCGCGATGGCCGGTCTTCCCTTGGAGCCATGCTTACGGCCACGAACCGGGACCTGGGCAGCGATCTTCTCCAAGCCACTCTTCGGGAAAGCGGCTACGCCGGGGGAATCGACTTCCGGCACGAGTGGGCCAACCGGAGTTGGGTGCTCAGGGGAAGCTTCGTCGGAAGCAGGGTGGCCGGGGATCCCCGGTCCATGGCCGCTGTGCAGCGGTACGGGAACCACTTCTTCCAGCGTCCGGACGCCGATCACCTGGAGGTGGATTCTGCTGCTACCTCCATGAGCGGATACTCCGTGGGACTTGCACTCGGAAAGCAGGCGGGGGAGCACTGGCGGGGGGAGCTGGCCCTGGCCGCCACGAGCCCCACCTTCGAGGTGAACGATCTCGGTTTCCAAACCCGGACCGATCGTCGGGATGTTGCCCTGAACGTCTCCTATCTGGAGAACCAGCCGGGAGATTTCTTCCGAAACTATTCCATAACCGGCCTGACCCGGTTCGAGCACAACTACTCGAACCAGAGGATCCTGGGCATTTGGGCCATGATTGCTCGCTTCCGCCATCTGAGCTTCTGGTCCGGCGCATTCAACTTCCAGTACCATCCCACGGCAAACGATGACCGCTCCACCCGGGGCGGGCCCCTCATGGAGCGACCGTCTCTCTGGACTGCCGGTGGGGAGTTCTCGTCAGACCCCCGGAAGTCGGTGACCTACGGGTTGGGGGCCGGCGGAGGAAAGGATGCCTACGGTGGATGGAACTTCGGATTCGGCGGAGGAATCGGGATCAAGGCCTCTCCCCGGTGGAACCTCACGCTCTCACCCAATCTTCAACAGGCCTATACCCTGGCCCAGTACGTCGGAACCGTCCCGGACGCAGAGGCGACTCACACCTACGGCGCCCATTACCTTTTCGCTCCTCTCCGGCAGACGACCCTGGTGCTGGAGACGAGGCTGGACTTCACTCTCAACCCCCGTGTCAGCTTCCAGCTTTACGCCCAGCCATTCATCTCCAGTGGAGACTATGAGGATGTTGGGGAGTTGGCGGCCACCCGGTCCTACCAGTTCGATCCCTGGGCCGGAGAGGCGCCGACCCTGGACTTCAATTTTCGGTCGCTTCGTGGAACCGCGGTTTTGAGGTGGGAATGGCGGCCCGGTTCGACCCTCTACCTCGCCTGGCAGCAGGATCGGTCGGACTACGCGGGGGGAGTGGGGGACTTCGAATTCGGGAGAGATCGGGCAGCCCTCTTCGACGCTCAGCCCGACAACATCTTCGTGCTGAAGATCAACTATTGGCTATCGCTTTGATCCCTGCCCGGGGGTCCTCCAGGGACGGCTAGTCTCAGAAGTCGTACGGCTACGGTGTCGGGGGCCGACGTACTTCCTGATCTGGTCACGTATTCGGCGGTCCAGGTGGTGTCGTAACGATTCTTGATCCAGGCGGAAAGCCCGATTCCATAATCCTCTCCAAAAACCCGGTAGAGGACTCCCTCGCGGTCCCAGGTGGCGATCCACTCAGGGGGGTCGTCGAAAAAGGCCCGCTCAATCTCCTCGGATCCGAACAGGGCCTGTTCGGGTGGGAGGATTGTGGGGAACGGAACCGAGCTTGGCCGCCTTGCCAGATAGTTGATCATCGATCCCTCCGGCACGACAACCAACCGGTCCTGGGCGCTCAGCCGGCCGATCTTCGCCATGAGGCCGTTGAAAACCTCGCCGCGTACCGGGTCGGTCAGGAAACCGTCCCTACCCGTGCCGACCGGAAAACTCCGGCTGTTCACGATAGGAGCTGTCGGCACGAGGTGCACCAGGAGGATGCCGAAGAGCAGCGCGAGGGAGTAGGCCCGAAAGATCCGGCCCGCATCTCGAGACCGTCGGGAGAGGAGGTCGGGAAGCGTCACGCAAACCGCCGTGATCAAGATGGTGAGAGCCGGCGTCGTCAACACGAATCCGTAGGAGACCACGCTCGTGTTGAAGAAGACCTTTGCCAACAGGCCGGTAGCCAGTACGCTGAGCAGGGTCGCAGGCAGACGCGCTTCCGGCCCGCGAAGCATACTCAAGAGGGGGAGCTTCCCCGTCACCTCACCCAACATGATGAACACGGCCAGGGCCTGGAGCGGCACGAAGAAGTACCACCAGTGGATCCAGAGCAACGAAGTCCGTAACACCGCCACCGCGGTCAAGACACCAAGCAAGATCCCCAGGAGGTGCCACTTCGTTTTCCGGCCCCCGGGAGCCCGACGGAGAGCCAAGAACGGAATGCCGACGATCCCGCCGTACGCCACTGTTCCGAGAACAATGCTGCGGATCGCAGGCCCGAGGTCGTCTGTCCCCATGACGGCCCGGTAGAACAACAGATCGCGCACGTCAGAGTTGACGGCCGAAGCAAGGGGCGTGGCCAGGGCGGCGAGGCTTTCCCAGACCCCCAGGTGGGGGAGGAACAGGAACCATGCAACTGCCGGAGGCACTGCCAATCCCGCTATGAGGGGTCGGAGGTGGGCCCGGACCGGGCCTTTCATGACCCCTGCGAGAAAGAATCCCCAGGCCGCGAGGATCATCCCAACCGCCAGCCCGATTTCCGGTTTTGTCAGCAGGCAGGCCCCGGCGGCGAGTCCCGCTCCGAACAGCCACCGCCGGCCACCGAGGTCCTGAGCCCGGGAAAGTGCGAAGATCACCAGCAACAGAAGGAACAGACCGTGCGTCAGTTCGTGAGAGTAGGGCGCGAGATATGTGAACGCCCCCCGAGTGGAGCGTGGAGGGATCGCCACGAGGACCAGGAGAGACAAGCAACCCAAGGTAGCCGCGGTACCTCCCCGAATCCGTCGCAGGATGGCGTAGAGCAGCGTGAAGATGGCGACGGCTATGGCGCCGTTGATCACGGTGAGGAGCGCGATGCTGGGACCCAGGAGTTTGAACCAGAGCGCGTTCCAATAGGGGGATAACGGACCGTTGAAGTAGGCGACGTCCCGGTAGAGGAGGTCCCCCAGCGAGAGCCGCCAGGCCACGTAAAGCTCCCGTCCCGAATCGACGATGGGATCGATCCAGGTGCCCCAACTCCACACAACCAGTCCGGCGGCGACTCCCAGGAGCAGAATAGCCCGGCCTCCACCGCCGCGATCCACGCCAGCGGCCGACGTGGAGAGCTTCTTCAAATTCGAATTCCCTTCTGAGAGGACGCCCATGCCTCCCTCGGATCACCGATCCCGGGCGCTCACTTGGTTGGGGGATCAGCAAGCCAGGACCCCAACAGATCGGTCCCAGGTGCTAATATGGCTTCGGGCGTGGCCAATATGGGGTGTGCAATTCCGGCGCACCAGAAAGAGGAAACGGCCCGAGACCTCAGGTTTCCCCGAGACCCCGGACCGCCAAGGGAGCCTTCTCTTGTGCCGCTCCGGGGCGGAAAAGAACTCCCTCTACTGCAAAAGCCTCGCGAGGGCTTCCCTGGCCTCAACGAGATGAGGAAGGTCCTGATCGCCACTCCGTGTGATGACCAGGAACCGCTCCCAGTACGACCGAGCCTCAGCCGCCCGCCCGGCGGCTTCGCTCAGGCGGGCCAGCTCCAGGACGGCACGGGGGCGTTGGTACCCTCGCTGACTGGACCGATAGTGGCGTATGGCCTCTTCGATCCGGCCCTGAGCCGTCTCCAGCTCTCCGAGGGCAAGCCTGACCCGTCCCCCCAACACCCCGCCCTTTGTTCTCAGCTCCATCAGCGTCGATCGGGCCTGTCGGAGATCTCCCCTGACCAGATCTCCATAGGCGGTCAGGAACCGAACCGAGGATGTCAGCACCTCCACGTCCGCTTCGGGATCTTCGGCTTGAAGACCGGTTTTCCTCTCTTCGATTCGCCGAATCACTGCCCCGTGTTGGCTCCACATTTCCTCCCGCGCGAAGGCGGTGCCCATAAAGACGTAGCAGGTGAGGTTGAAGGTGGGGTCCTCGCAGACATCCGGCTCGAAAAGTCCGGCGTGGGGGCCGTCCGGAACCGTCCCCCACAACTCATTGGCGTGCCCCAACTGGATACCGATGTCCCCTCCTGAAAGGGCCATGGAGTCCAAGTACCGTTCTGCCTTGTTCAACGCTCCGTTACTGGTAGCCATCCACATCCGGAAGCGGTCCCTGTTCATTCCGGACGCCGCTTCCAGGGCCGGGTTCAACAGGGGGCTTCGGTCCAATTGGTCCAGCTTGGTCCCGAACGTCCCCTCCAGGATCGGAGACACCTGCGGGTTCTCCTCCCTGAGGCGTACCGCAGCCTCCTGGGCCTCTTCGTCCGTCCCGAAGTAGATGGGAATTGCGAACTCGACGTGCTCCAAGCCTCGAGTGTGGCCGGTGAGCTCCTGGTAGCGGGCCATGGCATCCCTGGCCTTCTCCAGGTCCCCCCGTATCACCGACTCCTCGATGACGTGAATGTGGTACGGGGCGAAGTCGGGATCGAGGGAGACCGCACGGTCCAGGGCATCCATGATGGCATCGGAGTCACTGTAAGTGGCGTCCTCCAGGTGGATGTAGGTTTCCGCCAGCAGGAACCAGGCTTCAGGATCGTCCGGGTACTTCTGGACCGCTTCCAGGAGGACCGCGACCCCCGAGGGATCTCCGTGGTTCAATGCGTTCCAGGACTCCATCATAAACTGGTAGCGGGGGGAAAGCCGGTCCATCTGAGCCATGGCCAGGTCCCCGACCTCCCGCATCCGCTCGGAGTTCACGGATTCCAGCCACCCGTATGCCTCGGAGAGGCGGATGAGCGCGATGGCAAAGGTGGGATCGGCGTCCACAGCCAGCTCATACCCCTGGACCGCCTCGGCGAACTCGCCCCTCCGGTAATGGCGTTCCCCTTCCAGGAACGACCGAAGAGCCTGGAGGGATTCTGTCGTCATGGTTTCCGCAGTGATGTCCCCGCCTTCCCGGCCCGTGGCCTGGAGGAGGGACCGCATCGTCTCCACTGCGAGGTGGTCGGCCAGGGCCAACACTTCCTCCGACGGGCCCTCCGCATTCCCCTGGGCCACCTCCTCCCCCGTGTCCAGATCGTAGAGGTTCGCCACCAGCCGCACGTTGTCACCCAACCCGACCACGCTTCCTGAGAGAGCGTACCGAGCGCCGGTGGCTCCCGCAGCCCGGAGGGCTGTGTCGAGATCCGGAGCCGGATCGTCTCCCACCGTCCGTCTCCACCGGGCCATCACCGTCCGGGCGTCGATGGTCCTGAACCCTCCGACCCCGTCCATGTTGTTGGTGAGGAGGTCCATCATCCCCTCCCGCCAGATCTCCAACTCGGCTCCTCTCACGTCGAAGGGGACGACCGCGATTCCGTCTGCAGCGGCCGCAGCCCCGATCTCGGGGGGACCCAGTGCCGGCTTGTTTCCCGTGAGGGTGACGAACAGCCCCGACGCCCCGAAAAGGAGGCTCAATGCTACGACACCGCCCAAGATGGTTCGGCCCCAGGTCAGGTGTGGGAGCTTCCCGGACACCAAACTCCGACCCAGGTCTTTCGGGGCGATCTCCCAATCGGACGGGACCTCCCCGGAGGCTTCCCGCGCATCCGTGGAGGGGAGGGACTGCACCCAGGCTGTGGCGAGGATCACGAGGAGCCCGATGAGCAGTAGGATGACCGCCACCGGACCCAGCCAATCGGGCAGGGTGAGTGTGTTCTGGAGGACGTCGACCACCTGAAGTACGCCCCAGGAGGCCCCTAGATAGACCAGTAGAACCTGAACGATCCGGGCTTGCTTCAGACGGGTCCAGAGAGGTGGTTTTGACATTTGATCAGAGGGGTTCTCGTGTGACGGGGAAATCCGTAGGTGTGCTCATGAACTCCGGGTGGCACTATGGGTGATCGGGTCGCCTGCCCGTCGCCTGCCGTTCCGAGGAGGCGACATCTAGGATTCCAGCGCCGCGATTCGCGCCCGGGCGTCCGTGACCCGTGGCTGGAGCTCGGGATCGGCGTCGGCCCACATCTCCACAAATCGCCCATATCCCTCGAGCGCCGTGGCCGGATCGTCGATCTCTTCTGAAAAGCGTCCCACCCGGTACCAGGCCAACGCCCGGTTCAGGAGAGCCACAGTGAAGTTGGCCTCGAATCGGGAAGCCAGGCTCAGGGAGACGTCCCGGGCTTCCTGCATCCGACCGGCGGCCTCCAAGGCGGCCGCTTCCTCCACCCGGTTGCAGAGGGTACATCGGAGGAGGTCCCGATAGCTCTCGATGGCGGAAAGCGTTCGCTCCGGGTCCGCTGCTGGCCCGCCGACCATGCTTCCTAACCGAGCCCTTTCCGCCTCATCGTACCTGCCCTTCAGCTCCGGTGGGGTCTCCTCTTCCCACCGACGCAGGTATGTGCTCGCCTCCTCCGCGTTCCCCACGAGGTTGTGGAAGATGACGGCCAGGTCGTAGCTCCTTGCGGCGAGTGGGATCTCATCGAAAAGGTTCCGGCCCTCCAAGGAGGCGATGATGTCCCGAGCCCGATCCAGATCCCCGGTGACGATCTCCAGGTAGGCACCATAAAGGGTGTAAAACCAGGCGTCCGCTGTCCCCAACTCTACTTCGGCGAGGCGCCGGGCCTGGGTGATTTGTCGCCGAGCCTCCCCGATCTTCCCCTGGACCGCGGCCAGCTGAGCCCGGTACTCGTGGGCGTTCACCCGGTATACGAACGGCAGCTCCGAGTTTGCTTCCCACTGCGAGATCACACTGTCCGCATTGGCCCATTCCCCAGCCCAGGCGTGGATCCAGAACCCTCGTTCCTGAACGTTGGGGTCCTCCGGGTAGGCCGCCTCGAAGGCGGCCAGCGCCGCCCGGGCACCCTCCATGTCACCTTGAAGCAACCGGGCCCGAACCAGGTTGCTAGCCGCCGTGTTGGAGGTACCGGGCCCGTCGACCGCCCGCTCATAGAGGGCTGCGGCGCGGTCGAAATCCTCCATGGTCATATACGCGTTGGCCAGGTTGTTGAGGGCCGCAGCGTCGTCGGGGGCGATCCTGAGGACCCCCTCGTAGGCTCGGATGATGGCGTCCCGGTCCCCCGTGATCCCGTTGTGATAGGTGGCCTCGGTGATCAGCCGTTCCCGCTCAGTCAGGCGGTCGCGGTGCCGGAAAGCAGCCGACAGGGCCTCGACTTCCCGCTCCCGCTCGATCCCCATGTTTCGGAGGGTGATGGCCACCTTCCTGTGAGCCATGGCGAAGGCCGAGTCGAGAGCGATGGCTTCTTCGAGAAGGGCCAGAGCCCCGGCCTCGTCTCCTGTGTCGAACCGGTCCTCAGCCTCGGTGAACTTCCTGAGGGCGTCCAGGGATGTCGTGGTGACCTCTTCCAGCGGAGCGCCTCGCTTGATGGTTCGGAGAGACTCGCCGGCCTTCTCCCGAATGTCTTGGGAAAGCTTGTCGATGGCCTCGATGACGTCCTCGGAGCCTTCCGCCGTCCGCCGGAAAGAGGCCAGGGTTTCGCCCGACTCCGCCGCCCGGAGGGTCGCGGACAGGATGTATCCCGTTCCTGCGGCGCCGACATCGCCCTCGAGGACGGCCTTCATTCCGTCCCGGACGGCCACCTCCCGCGCCAGCTCGGCGTCCAGGGCCTGGTCCGGATCTCTCTGCATTCGGGCCAGGGCCTCACGAACCGCATCCGGCTCCACCAGGGTGATGGCATCTGAGGTTGCCAGGTCTATTCGAAGGGCATCGGTGACCACCGAACTCAGCAGGGAGTCGGGTGTCGCATTCTGAAAATCCGCCAGTACTACCCGGTCGCCTTCAGACAGAACTCCCTGTGCCGCCAGAGAGCCCACTGGCCCCATTCCGGTAGACCACATGATGAAGTAGGCCACCACTGCGATCCCAAGGAGGGCGAAAGCGGCGGCCCCCCCGGCCATGGCATTTCGCCAGGTGAACAAGCGATGGGGAACACCCATCGAAGGAAGGATCTGATCGCCCTCGACTGCGACATCGCTTGGGCTGCCCGCTCGCCGGGACCCCGGGACGGGGGTTTCTTCGCGATCGGCGGAAGCCCGGTCCCCGGACGCCCCGTCGCTCCCAGCTGACACGCCCTCTTGGACGACTGCGGTGGCCAGGACGATGGGTAACCCGATGACCAGGAGGACCAGGGCGAGAGGGGGGACCCAATCCGGAAGCCCGGCGTTCTCCGTGACCCCCTCCACCACTTGTAGGGCGCCCCACGATCCCACCAGGTACACGGAGAGCACCTGCCATAGGGATCTGCGGTGGGCTTCCCTGATGAGGTTTTTCACGGGATCCATCGTCAGCTCACTCCCAGCATTGTCGCGTATTCCCGGGCTGCCTGTACTCGGGATTGGAGGGCGTCGTCGGCCCCGGCCCAGGCTTCGGCGAAGATCGCATAATGTCTTGCCGCTTCTTCTTTTGCTCCCAGGGCCTCATTGACCTGGCCCAACCGCTCATGGGCCATGAGCCGCAGGATCGGCTCGAGGAGGTAGTCCCCCGAGCCACCTTCCGTTGCCGCCAGGAAGAGGTCCCTGGCATCGGTCAAACGGCCAACCTCTTGAGCGAACACGGCCCGGTCCCAGATGGCACATCGAGGACAGTTCAGGTCCCTGCTGAGATCGTTCAGCTCAGAAAGTCCCAGGCCGGGGTCGGCGAGGCCCGCCAGAGCCGCTTCCGCGTCTCGTCTGGCCTGGTCGAACCGAGGACCGTTGGAGGAGGGGATATCATCCGCCTTCCAGCGAGACAGGGCTGCCTCCACTTCCTCGTGAAGCCCAAGGCGGGCCAGGGCGGCCACGAGCATCTCATAGTTCCGAGCCGGAGCGGGGATCGAAGCCAGGGCGGTCTCCAGGTCCAATCGGGAATACGCCCGCATCGCCTCCGCTTTCCGGCCCATGATCAGTTCCACCATGATGGACCCCAAGTCGGCCGTCAGGGCGACGTCCTCGAGGCCTATTGAGCGGAGTTCCTCGGCATTGCGTCGGGCGTGGGTATGGGCCGCCTGGAGGCTCCCACCCAGGGCCTCTCCGATGATCAATGCCAGATACCCAGCGTTCTTCCACCCGCCCTGGGTTTCCGGGAGGTCCAGGAGAGCCCCGCCGGCATCTCGTGTGGCAGCGGCATCGCCCCGGTATGCGGCTAATACGACCCGGTTCCATGCCATCCAAAGCCCCCTGCCCGGATAGCGTGCGTCCAGCGCCGCCAGAGCCCGTTCCGCCTCCTCGTGACGCCCAGCCATGGCCAGGTATCCTGGGTAGTTGGTGTACGCAGGTGCACTGGCGCCGGGCCCGTTCACGGCCCTTTCCAGGGCGGCCAGAGCTTCGTCCAGGCGCGTACGCTCCAGAAGGGCCAGGGCGATGTTGTTCAGGGCGGCCTGGTCGTCGGGAAATCGCTCCAGGACGGTCTCGTAGGCCTGGATCTCCGCGTCCAGGTCCAGCGTGACCAGGTTGTGGTAGTAGGCGTCTGCTAGATACCGTTCCCGCTCCGTCAACCGGTCTCTCAACTCGTAGGCTCTCGTGGTCGCCTCGATCTGGTCCGCCACGGAGCCACCGGAATTCTGCAACAGGACGGCCAGTTTCCGGTATGCCATAGCGAAGGAGGGATCCAGGTCGATGGCTTCCTCCAGCGCAGCAATGGCCCTGGAATACTCCGCCATCTCGGATAGGCGATCGGATTCCGCGTATTTCCTCAGCGCATCCAGGGAAGACGTGGTGACGTCTTCAAGGGGTTCCTCGCCCTTGATGACCCGTAGCGATTCTCCAGCCTTCTCCCGGATGTCCTGGGAAAGCTTGTCGATGGCGTCGATGACGTCATCCTGCCCCCGGGCGGTTTCCCTGAAGGTTGCCAGAACGGTCTGGGGATCGGCGGCCACCAGGGAAGCCACGAAGATGTACCCTGAGCCTGCGGATCCCACGGTTCCGTGGATCACGGCCTTGAACCCATCGCGAATCGCTACCTCTCTCGCCAGGGTCGCGTCCAGATTCTCCTCAGCATCTCGGCCCATTCGGCGCAGTGCATCCTGGATACGGTTGGGCTCCACGAGGGTCATGATGGAGGACCCCGCCAGGTCCACCCGGAGTGCCTCGGTGACCATGTTCCCCAGGCTTTCGTCATCGGAGGTGTTCTCGAACTGGGCCAGCACCACTGCGTCCCCCTGGCTGAACACGCCCTGGGCTGCCAGTGAGCCTACGGGACCGATCCCCGTCGACCAGCTGATGAAATACCCCGTGAGGAGAACTCCCAGAAGAGCGAACGCGGCAACACCACCGACAAAGGCATTCCTCCAGGTCAGGAGGCGATGTGCACCGGAGACTCCGGTGGAGGACTCCCTTCCCTCCGCGTCACTTCCGGCTCTGCCGGCAGTGCTAGCCGCGATCCCGGCTGAGTTGTCCCCGCCAGTGCCATCCGCCGTCAAGGGCGTCGTTGAATGCGGAGAACCTGCACTGGCTACCTCCTTCGCCCCTGAAGAGGCTTCCTCCTCTCTTTCCTCCCGGCCGGAAAGACCCTCCTGAACGACGGCTGTTGCCAGGACAACAGGAAGGCCGATGATCAGGAGGATCAGCGCGAAGGGTGGAGCCCAGTCCGGCAACCCGGCGCTCTCACTGATGCTCTCGACCACCTGGAGAGCCACCCAGGAGCCTACCAGGTAAACGGAGAGCACCTGCCATATGGATCGGCGGTGGGCTTCGTGGATGAGTTGTCGGATGCGGTCCATGCACCGGACTCCAGGGTTTTCGAGTTCGCCTCGGGGCCACATAAAGAGAGCGTGCAGGCCCAGACGGAGCTCGACCCGTGAAGAAAGAACCCGAAACGCGTCGATTAGTTCAGACGAGAAATTTGTTCGACCAAAAAAAGAATATGAATCGGAAGCGGCCGAAAGCCAAGCAGATTCTGAGCAACACCCGGCCCTGAGGGCTCCAAATAGTCCTGAGTTTCTCCTGTGCCGATCGGGCCTCATGCAACCCGCGACCCTCCCGACACAATCCAACCCATAGCACGTAGGGACTCTGAAAGGG